>JAAETT010000308.1 GCA_024228115.1 bacterium | reverse complement strand
CCGAAGCACACTCCGCATTCGCGCCACGGAATGGGCATCGACCACCCAAAACGAGATCCGTCAGCGTCAATCGCCGCGCGGCACGCTGAAACATTGGAAAGCCAGCTTCTCAGCCAACTTTCGTGCATAGTTCAGGTTAGCCCCTGTGCGGTCCCCGTCCTGCTTCTAGTTGGCCCAACAAGTTAGCCAAGGACTCGATTCGCCCATCGAGGGCTGAATCTCCGGTACGTGCAGCCGCGCTGCGGGCGCGTTCGATTCGATCTCGCGCCTCGTCGAAGCTTTCCCCTCCCATGTACAGCCGTGCCAGCATGAGGTTCGCGCGACCGTTCGTTCGGTAGTCCCCTGCCTCCGCTGTAGCCGACTCGCTCGCGAGGAGGATCACGTGCGCTTGCTGGGCCATTTCATCGTCTCGAAGCTGACCTGAGTGTTCGGCAACGGCACCGCCGAAGTCGAGCAGAAATCGGCCACGTTCGAGATGCGTTGCCCTTTCGCTCAGAGCGAATTCGAGACCCGCCTCGAAGGCTCCGATTGCCGCCCCTGGCTGTCCCTCCCTTCGTCTCGTCACACCGATCTCCCAGTTCCTCATGAACGATGAGTGGTCGTCACGTGCGCCGCCGAATAGTTCGGCCAGACGCCCTTGCGCGGTCAGGACATCCGAGGGGAGAAAACCCCTCCTAGGCTCGATCACTCGAGGCTCACCTGAGTGCAGCTGCGACGGGGCGTCGGCGACGATCGACTCTGCCTGCTGCTGGCGCATGTGTGCCGAAAGAGGTCCGCCATTTTCTTCGAGAGAGCTTCGAGCCTCTCCGAGCATCGTTCGAGCGCCGATCGCGTCCCCAGCGAATCGGAGTGCGAGGGCGAGGGCGTGATGTAGCGATTCAAACTCTCTCGCCGAGCCAAGAGCACGGTATCGTTCGTCCGTCAGCGCATCGTGGCAGAGCCGGGCGTACCGGCGAACCAGGTTCCACTCTCCCGCCAGTCCGAAGGTGTCCATCAAGACGCGGGGGAGCTCAAATGGTCTCAGCTTCGATACGGCAGCCGCATAGTGATCCACATCGTCTCTCAACGTAGCCGTGTGCGCTGACGGTTCGCCAAAGGCGAGCCCGAGAGTTGCGCAAAGTACAGAGAATGCGGTGGCGCAGTCCGAGACCAATATGGAGCAGCGCAACTCTGGATCGTCGGCGAGATCGAGGATCGGCTGATCGTCGTTGGAGCCGGGATGTTGAACTACCGCTGTCCACGGCGCCCGCGCGGCGGCGGCGCGGATGGCTGGCAATACGTCGGTGTCATAGCCACTGTATCCGGCCACGACGAGGGGGGCGTCCGATTCCACCAGCTCGAAGAGCGCGAGGTTGCGGGGCAAGAGCTGATCGTACTGCTCCAGTGTGAAGGAGAGAGACGCCGGTTGACCAATCGAACCGTGCAACTTCAAGTAGGTTGGGCCGTCGACGGCCATCTCGGTCTCCAGCTGGCTCGGGACTAACACCTCCACGTTCGCACTGAGGAGAGGCTCGACGTGCTCGTCGAAGTTCGTCGTGATCGCGGTCTCGCAAAGGCCACTTCCGAGGAGCGTGGCGAGCAACTCGTGGTTGAGGTTCGGCTCGCCGACTCCGGCGGCGGCGATCGCCTCGTGGACCACAGAAGCGCCCACTGACTCCAGGATCTGGCGCCAAAACGTAAGCGGCCGGATATCGCCGTTCTTCCCGGGCTCGCCGGCGAGATGTAGACCCACCGCATGACAATCCGGGAGGAGGCGGCATGCGGGTGCAAGCGAACGGGAAGGTGAGGCGGTCGAGCGAGGAGTGGCGGGAGAT
>JAAETT010000307.1 GCA_024228115.1 bacterium | reverse complement strand
CTGAAGGACCGGTCACAATGTTGACAGAGGTACCGCTGGATCCGGTCTCCGTCGCTCGATCGGAAGAAGAAGCCCTTCTTCTTGAAGCGCCAAGTGTCTGGATTCGCGTGAGAATCACAACCGGGAAACGGACAATGCGGAAGAGAACCAAGAACTCGCGGGTTTGACATGCCTGCTTTCCAAGGCAGCTTTCATGCCGGACCCATTCCTCGCTCCACAACTCAGGTTTCTAGGTTCGCAGCGTCCCGAGCGATTCGCGTAGCCCCTCACAGCGCTCGACCAGGGTGTCGATCTCCACCTGGAGCGTCGCGCTCGTCGTCCGGGCATGTTCGATCATCTCCTCGAGGCTGGGGAGCGTTTCCCGATTGATCCGGAGTTGGTCGTCGAGCGCGCGATCGATCTCCGCAGCCGCTCCGCCCACCTGCTCAGCCGAAGCGGCCAGGTCCTCGCTGCGTTGGTCTTGCTGTCGGCTCGCTTGCCTCATCACATCGGCTACGTCGCTCATCGTCGCGCAAGCTGCGGAGAGGCTCTGGGTCGCGCCCGCCTGCTCGAGCGCCGAGCTCACGATTTCTGTCGCACCCACGGAGAGCCTTCGCATGCCCTCGGTTCCGCGCAGGCACAGCGCGCTTTGGCGCGCCGCCGCCTGTGAGATCTCGCTGACGCGGCCCTGGGTTTCCCGCGCGCCTTCATGGATCTCGTCGAGCACCTCGACCGCCGACCGGGCACGTTTCTCCTCGCGGGCCACGACCTCGGCGCTCTCCTGAACGGCTTCTTCCGTGACTCGCGCGAATCGGGATACGCTGTCTACCACTCCGTGGATGCGCTGCGTGCTCTCCGCTGTGCGCTTTGCGAGTGAGCCGATTTCTTCTGCAACGACGGCGAAGGCCCTGCCCTCCGTGCCAGCCTGGGCGGAAATGATGGCGGCGTTCAGGGCGAGCAGGCTTGTTTCGGAGGCTACGTCCTCGATCAAGCTCGCGAGTTCGCGGACTTCGTCGATGCGGTCCGTGAGTTCTTGCATCTGTGTGCGCACACCCAGCTCCGCGTTCGCAACGGCGCTCATGCCTCGCGATGCCGCGAGGATATGCTCGCGCCCACGCTCGGCCTGCTCGAGTGAGAGGGCGGCAAGCTCGTCTGCGCGGCCGCACTCTGCGGCCACGTTGTCAGCTGCTTGCGCGACCTCGTCGACGTCATGTCGCACTCCGTTGATCGTCTCCGAGAGGTCTCCTGCGAGCCGCGCGATTTGATTGCCGCTCGTTGCGAGTTCACCGGTCGTGGCGACGGAGCCTTCGACGCGCTCGAGCAGGATCGAAGCCTGCTGCGCGAGGTCGTTGGAGCCTCCCCGAAGCTGCATTGCAGCCGTGGTCGATTCTTCGGACGTCGCGCGCAGCTGCTGGGCAGACTGCCTCATCGCGGCGACGCCGTGTTCCGCGACCTGCACCGCAACGAATGCCGACTGCGCGCGCTCGACCTGCTCGTAGGAGCGACGACCGAAACGCTCCGCGAACTCTCGAGCGGACTCCGCTGCCTGCCCGACGTCTCCGGCGGCGGTCCCCATCTGGTCCACCGATCGGCCCACTTCGGAGGCCATTGCCGCGAGGTCGCGCTCGAGCGCCTGGAACTCGTCGCCATCGGTACCGTCCCAGTGCGCGCTGAGGTCTCCATCGGCGATGCGCTGGATCCGCTGGCGCAGGGAGTCGAGGGATCGCACCGTCCGGCGGCCGAGAGCGAGGATCATCGCGACGGCCGCCGCGGCGATGGTGATGCCGCCGCCGAGTTCGATGCGTTCCATCCACGCGAGCGACGTCTGCACTCGTCGGCGCTCTTCGTCCGACCACGTGTGCGCTGCCAGGCTGAGGCGGCTCGAGCTTTCCCCCAACTCCAGCTGTCGACGCTGGAAGGCACCGAGGAGCGAGATGGTGCGCAAACGATCGTCGGCACCCACGGTACGGAGCTCCTCGGCGATCTCGATCGCGTCGCGGATCTCGGCGGACACCGCCCTCGCATCGGCCTCCAGCCCTGTGCCGGCAACGGCGCTCTCGAAGGCGCCCATCTGCTGTTCGAGGGCGCGGAGGTTGCCCTGGAGCTTCTCTTGCTGAGCCTGTTGCGCCTCCTGGCTCTTGCCGAGGAGCAGCGAAAGGATGTCGCCACGTAGGGCCTCGAGGAGATGCCGAACGCCGAGCTCGGCTTGGAGAGCCGTCCGCGTGCGGTCGAGTTCGCCGAGTTCCCGTCGTGAGGTTTCGCGCTGTAGCACGCCGACGGCAAGGATCGCGGCGAACCCCAGCGTCGAGATGACGCAGAGCCAGCGGATCCGCCCTTGTACGCTCGCCCGGCCCATCGGGATTCAATCGATCCGCAAGGGGTAGCCGGGATCCCCCGGAGCGAGGGTGCGGCCCTGGTGGCGGATCTTGATGATTCGCACGCCCAGGCCCTTCTGGCTCTCGAGCCACGCCCAGGACACGTAGCCGATCGTGCCGGGGTTCGTGGCCACGTGCCGCGCGACCGCCGCGTCTCCATCGATCTGGCGCGGCGGCTCTTTGCCGCCAGACAGGATCTCTTCCAGCCAGTAGTTCTCGAGGGCGCGTCGGCTGCGCCCGATGACGGCACGCGTGAAACTCGCATAGATACGCGTCGACGCGTCGTGGTCCGACGGCGTCAGGGAGCTTCCTCCGAAGCTTCGCGAATTTCCCAGGTACAGCGCGCGTAGATCCTGGAGGCTGAGCGCAGCCGGCTCGGCCAGCCCCTTGGGCGCAACCACCACGATTGCCTCGGCGTAGGCCGAGCCCGCCAGCAGCAGACAGGCCCCCCAGAGCAGTACCGCGAAGTGGTTCCGGATCCGTTCGATCGACATGCCGATGCCCTAGAAGAAGAGCCCGGTGTAGAGCCCCCAGCTGTGGAAGTCCTCCACGCTGGATGCATCGAATCGATTGTAGGCCCACTCCAGCTTCATCCGGACGTTCGGAATCGGGCTGTACCCGAAGGTGAGAACGGCCTCCTCGTGCAGATCTCCGTCACCGCGTTTGTCGTCGTCGCCGATCCCCAGACGCAGATTCGCATAGAGGCGCTCCGCGAAGTCCCATCGTAGCTTGGCGTATCCCGCCGTTCGGCTTTCGAAGCCGCGGGAACGGTCCTGGTGAAACAGTTCCCCCCGAAGGGTGAAGCCTCGTCCGATCTCCGTGTCGGCGTAGAACATGAAGTTCTGTTCCTGTCGGTCGTCGAAGTGCGGGTTCTTCTGCCGGTAGGTCGAGAAACCCAGGAGCCAGCGCTCATCGAGCCGGATCCGTACGTCGGCACCGATACCGAGGTTGCCGTCCTGTGGCTTGTTGGTGCCGTAGATCTCGGTCCCCGAACTCAGCCAGATATTGCCTTCCAGCCGTGCCGGAAGCCCTGCGACCCTGCCTTCGTAAGCGTCTCCGAAGAGGCGCATGCCCACCTGCTTGCGGGGCACGTAGGCGTTGTCTTCGTGGATCGGCTTCTGGATCGTATCCTGGAGGATGGCCCAGTGGATGGGCGTCCAGTATCCGAAGGGAGTGTTGAACTTGCCGAGCTGGAGAGCGAGGCGCTCGTCATGCCGGTATTGGATGTAGAGACGTTCGAGTTTGATTTCGCCCTGGCCGTCGCCATCGTCGAAGATCGGCGAGTGCTCGAATTCCAGTTCGGCGAAAGAACTCCAATGCTCGTCGATACGACTGTCGAAATAGAGGTAGAGATGGTGGATGTCGAACTCGGGGTCCGAGTTCCGCTTCGTGGAGTCGCCGTAGCGGAAATCGAGCCAGCCCCCGACACGCGTGTTGCCGACCAGGCGTTCCAGCCGGTTCGTGCGGCGATCCAGCGAGGTTGCCTCGGGCTCAACACCGCGGGACGAAAGATCAGCGACTGCGATTCGAAGCTCCTCGATGCTTCGTTGCTGTGCGTCGACCACCTCGCGCAGGCGATCGACCTCCGACGCCGGTGACTCATCGGCTCGGCTGGGCGCGGCTGAGAACGTCAGTGCCAAGATCGCGACCGCGATCCAAGGATGCTTCACCGCCCCCCCCCTCAGATGGGCCATGTACGTTCCGCTGCTTACGGGACGTTCCAGTCCCATCGGAATCCCGAGGGGAGGTCTTGAGGCCGGTGGGGGAGATTGCCTTTTCGACGATTTCAGGGTGATCTGCGTGGCTTCGTCGCTCCCGGGCCTCCTGGAAGACGGCCGTTTCAGTGCTCTCGATTGAAACCCTTTGAAAGTTCCGAGTTCTGTTGTGTGGAACCACCGTGTTACCGTCCCACAGTGGCCTGTTCCCGAAGATTCATGCTCCTGTTCCTGCTCGTCCTCTCCAGCCTCGGGGGGCTCGGCCCCACCAGCTGCGATCCTCCGCCGGGGCTCCTGCGTGTGGACGCCGACGGCGACGGCCTCGTCAGCTCCGCTGATGTGGCTCTCGTCACGTCGTGCCAGGGCATCGACCCGGCTCAATCGGCCGGCTGTGCCTCAGCCGACGTCGACCGCGACGGAAGCATCACTGCGGACGATCTGGTCGCCGTGCAGCAGAATGTTGGAAATCCCGTCTGCAACGAGTTTGTTGAGCTATGCGATCAGCGCGTGGACGACGTGGTCTTCGCCACTGCACACAACTCCTATTCCTCGGTCGATGCCGGCTACCAGGAGAATTTGTCGGCCAATCATTACATCACCACGCTGGCCCAGCTCGAAACCGGTTATCGAGGACTGATGCTCGATGTGATGCGCTGGGACGATCCCGACGTTCCTGGAGGCGAGACCCTGCATCTCTGCCACACCATCTGCCCTGGACTTTTCGGCTCTCGGGATCTGGTAGAAGCGCTGATCGAACTGAAGAGCTTCCTCGATTCGCGCCCCGGAGAGGTGGTGGTGCTCCTCTTCGAGCACATCGACCCACCTGATGAGTTCATCCCGCGGGTGGGACCGGACATCACGCCCGCCGAACTCGA
The DNA here is from genome assembly GCA_024228115.1 of bacterium. Classification (NCBI taxonomy): domain Bacteria; species bacterium. Next base: position 18,669 of record JAAETT010000307.1, on the reverse strand, counting down.
GGCGGCCTTCACAGCCGCTGGGTTGTTGCCAGCCTCGCCCGAACTGCGTCCCTACGCTCACACGCCCGGCACGAACTGGCCGACCCTCGGCGAACTCGTTGCTGCCAACACCCGGTTGATCGTGTTCAATCAGGACGCCTTCGACCCCGCGATCCCTTTCTACCACTACATGTGGGGCCAGCACGGCTGGGACACGCCTTTCTCGAACACGGTCCTGGCGGATTTCGATTGTTCGATCGGACGCGGAAGCACTTCGAATGATCTCTTCATCGTGAATCACTTTCTCAATGGTCAGTTCACGGGACAAGCCGACCTGGCGGCACTCGCCGACCCGGAGGATGTGGTTCTGGACCACGCCCTCGATTGCTGGGCCGAGCGTCAGCAATTGCCGAACTTCGTGGCGGTCGACTACGTCTCCGTGGGTGACACGCTCTCAGCCGTCGACGAGTTGAACCGTATCTCCGTCGCGAGCCAATGACCCATGTCGTCCTGGATACGGCTCTTCAAGGTTGGCTTGGTGATGAGTGCTGGTTTGGCCTGTGGGCCCCAAGGTCCGCTCGGAGTCATCCCCGGTGGTCCGTTGGCCGGCGACGTGGTGACGCGGCCCGTCGCAGACTGGCACTTCACCGACGACGATGTCACCGTGGCGATCGAAACCCGCGGCGACTGGATCGACCACTCGGTCACAGTCATGGCAATGACCGACGGCCCTCATCTCTACGTGCCATCGCGTCAGGGCTATCGCAAGAGCTGGGTGAAGAACATCGGTCGCGACCCCCACGTTCGGATTGGCGTCGACGATCGCATCTATCATGGCCGCGCTGTCCGCGTGCTCGATCCGCTGGAGGCCGAGCGAGCCGCGCGTTCCCTGATTCGAAAGTACCTCGGGTTGGAGTTCGACGAGGTCCGCGCGTTGCTTGACCCGCCGGCCGAGGGCGACGACCACATCGAGGTCTGGTACTTCCGGATCGAATCGCTGGGCGAGGGGGAAGCGTGACCGGCCGAGCTTGGGGTCGACTCGCTCGGCGGGGTTTGATGGTCCTGCTCGTGCTCGGAATGGGTTTCTTCATCTGGGCCCGGCTTCTCGCCGGTGGCCCGGTGAGAATCATCCCTGGCGGTGCATTGCGCGGCGAGGTGATGACCGAGCCGATCCCGGATTGGAGCATGATCGGCTCGACCCAATACGTGGATGTCGAGAGTCGTGCCCGCTGGCTGCCGTACTCCAGAAGCACCTGGTTCATGGTCCTCGATGGCGAACTCTTCATTCTCTTGCCCCGCCTTTTCGGGACCGGTCTCGAGGACCGACTCCAGGAGGATCCCTCGGTGAGGATCCGCATCGAGGGTCGTGTCTACGCCGGACGAGTGTCCCTGGTATCTGACGGCCAGAAGCTCGGGTCGCTGCTCAGCCCCCTTCTGCGCCGAACCATGGCGGTCGAGGTCGCAGGCGACGCTCGGTCCGTCTCAGGTGAGGGCGGCCTCGAGTCGGGAGGCATCGCCATCTATCAGTTCGAGTCCTTGGGGCGGTAGAACCGATGCTATCTGCCGCGCCCACTTTGGGCCTGGTTCAACACGATCCGCGTGGATGGTGGATCGAGAACGCGCGCAGTGGAAGAGAGAGACATGAAGAACCCGTGGTGGAAAGAGGCTGTCTTCTACCAGATCTACCCGCGCAGTTTCTGTGACACGAGCGGCAACGGCATCGGCGATCTGGAAGGAATTCGTTCGAAGCTCGACTATCTGCATTGGTTGGGCGTCGACGCCTTGTGGATTTCTCCCTTCTTCTCGTCCCCGATGCGCGACTATGGCTATGACGTTTCCGACTATTGCGGAGTCGATCCCCTTTTTGGAAACGGAGACAGCTTTCGGCAACTCATCAACGATGCCCACGCACGCGGTTTGCGGATCATCATCGATTGGGTGCCCAACCACAGTAGCGATCAGCACCCGTGGTTCATCGATGCAAGAAAGGATCGCAATTCGCGATGCCGCGGTTGGTATGTCTGGCGTGACGGTTCGCCAGATCAGCCACCCAACAACTGGCGAGCTGCTTTTTCCGACCGTCCGGCCTGGACTTGGGATGCCCATAGCCAGCAATGGTATCTCCACCTGTTTCTGGCAGAGCAACCGGATCTCAACTGGAGCAACCCAGAACTCGTAGCGGAAATGATGGACACCCTACGCTATTGGCTCGATCTCGGTGTTGACGGTTTTCGAATGGACGTCATCCATTGCATCGGGAAGGACCCCGCCCTTCCGGATGTACCCCAGGCGGTAGCCAAGATTCCGTACTGTGCCTTGAATGATCACGAGAGCACTCATCAGCACCTGCAAAGCATTCGATCACTACTCGAATCGTATCCGGGCGATCGTGTCATGGTGGGCGAAGTATTCCTGCTGAACGCCAGGCAGGTGGCAGCGTACTACGGGCAAGACGATGAACTGCAGATGTGCTTCAACTTTCTGCCTCTATTCACCAGTTGGGATGCTGTTGCCTGGCGGGAACGCATTGACGAAGTGAATACGCTTTTCTTGCAGCAAGGTCATTGGCCCACCTGGGCGCTGTCCAACCACGATCAACCGCGTCACCGAACTCGTTATGGAGGTAGTGAGCATCGCGCGCGTGCTGCGGCGTTCTTGTTGCTGGCTCTACCCGGAACGCCCTTCCTCTATGCCGGCGAAGAACTGGGACTCGAAGATGCCGAGGTTCCGATCGACGCCCGCGTCGATCCCGGTGGCCGCGACGGTTGCCGCGCCCCCATCCCTTGGAGCGCAGAACCACCCTACGGCTGGAAGCAGCACGACAATTGGTTGCCCTGGCCCCCCGATCGAGGCGAACGAAACCCCGAGGTGCAGCAAGCCTCCGATACTTCGATCTTGCAGCTCTACCGCTCCCTTCTGGCTGCACGACGGAATCATGCTTCGCTACGAAGTGGCAGCTTCGAATGGATGCCTTCGTCCAAGGGCATTCTCTTCTGGAAACGCGAGCTGGCTGGGGATTTCTGCTATCTCGCGATCAACTTCAGCGATCAGCCCCAACGGCTTCAATACGAGGGGGCATTGCGGGTTGAGCTCTCGAGCCAACGCACGAACGAGGGTTTCGGGGAATCCCCGGGAATGCTTGCTCCCGACGAGGCGCTCTTGTTGATTCCGAAGAAGGACTGACTGGAGCCCGGATGCCCTGGAATTGGCTGGATGGACCAGGCCAGATGGGAGCCCGGGGCGCGGCCTTTCTCCTCTGCGTCTATGCTCTCCTGCCATGAGGCCCGAGGCAGTTGCCGAGATCCTCCTGGTGCGGGCCGTGGAGGAGGAGCACCCCGAGGCGATCGAGCCCGGGCTGCTGATCGATGCGCTGGAGGCGGCGGGTGCGCCCCAGGAGCCGCGCCTCTGGCTGGCCCGGCGCGCCGCCTGGCTATGTGATCATGCCCTCGCCCGCTTCCATCCCCTGCTCGCCATGCCAAGGGCCGGGTTGGTGGCAGGCCCATTGCTGTTGGTCGTCGCGTTCGTGGTCGGTGTCCTGACCAACTCGTTTGGTCCGGTCGAACGGATTCACGCCATCGCGAATCCGATCGTCGCGCTGATCGTCTGGAACCTGCTGGCCTATCTACTGCTCGCATTCGGCGGTGTTGGCCGCTGGTTGCGCCTGGTTCCCTTCGAGTTCGGAGACCGGCAGAAAAGCGAACGCCCGCGGCGTCGTCGCAGCCATCTGCCGGATCGTTCCTCGTGGCGCGTCCGGTTGGTTCGGCGGGCCGTACCCGCCTTGTGGCTCTTCCTGCAGCGCGGGCGATTCGAGGCCCAGGAGCAAGGGCGGGTGCTGCGGGATGTGGCCCGTGGCTTCTGGCGGCATTGGACCGAGCGCGCGACGACGGTCTTCGAGTGGAGCACGCGTCGGATCCTGCATCTGATCGCCATCGGTGTGGCGGCCGGTGCGGTGGCGGGAACGCTCGTCCGCGGGCTCTTCTTCGACTACCACGTCGTCTGGCGCAGCACGTTTCTCCGCGAGCCCGAGGGTGCCGCCCGTCTGCTGGATCTCGTGCTCGGGCCGGCGGCCAGGATCCTCGGTCAAACGCTTCCCGGTGAGCCCGGCGTGCGCGCCATGATGGGGCCCGACGGTGTGGACGCGGCGCCCTGGATCCTGTTGTTCTCCGTCTCTGCCCTGCTGTGGATCGGTATTCCGCGGCTCCTGCTCGCGGCGTATGCCACCTGGCGACTTGGCCGCATCGGCGCGGAGATCGATCTCGGCCTCGAAGACGACTACACCAAGGCCCTGCTCAGCTCGGCGCTCTCGCGGCAGCTCGACCAGGTCGTCGACCGGATCCAACACGATGTGGAGCAGCAGAGCCGTCGCTTCGCCGACCAGGTGGGCCGCCACGTTTCGGAGACGCTCTACGACGAGAGGGTCGTGCCGCGGCTCCAACGCTTCCGCGAGGAAGGCGGCCGGCTCGCTGATCTGGAGACCGATGTCGAAGAGCTGGCGCGCAGCTTCCAGGTAGAGATCGAGGGCTTTCTGGAGGACGCGCGAACGGAATTCGAGACGGAGCTCGCACGGGCGGTGGCGGAGCGTCTGGGACTCGACCGGCCGGTTGCGGCCTCGCCGGGGGCGCTCTCCGGCGGCGAAGTCGCCGAGCGTTCCGGTACGTCGGCTCGCGATGTCGGCAACCGAGTCGGTAAGCACCTGGCGGATGTGGTGGCTTCGGCGGTTTCGGCCGGCGTGGCGCTGGGCGTCGGAGCCGTGAGCGGAGGTTTCGGCAAGGTCCTCGGCACCGCCGTCATCGTCGGTCTGCTCCACACGACGGGCCCCGTTGGCTTTCTCGTGGGTGCGCTTGCTGGTCTGATCAGCGCCGGGGGCATCTACTGGCTCGGCCGCGATCGGGCGGTTTCGGCCGTGAAGCGGGTCTCGCTGCCAGGCGTTGCGGTTCGCGGGTTGCTCCGCCAGGAGCGTTTCGGGCGAATCGTCGATGAGGGCCGGGAGACCTGCCGGCGAAGCGTGCGCGATCTGGTGCAGGAGCGCCTCGAGACCCTGGCGCCGGAGATCGCCGAGCGGATCTGGGCCGACGTGAAGCCGCTGGTAGGGGAGCGCGCCCGGCCGGTGTCCGCCCGCCCGAAGTAGCTGGTCCGGCGGGCGATCCGAGCCGGTCATCACCGAGCATTTGCTCAGCAAAACCAATTGGTTGGGCATCCCGAGATACTAGAAATCACTCGTGCAATTTGACAAAGCAAGCGCTTGCTTGCAATATTTGATGAATGATTCAGATACAAGCCCTGGAGGAACTCCCGCGCAGGGGCGAGCAGTCCCGAGAACGCATCCTGGATGCGGCGACCGGGCTGTTCGCCGCCCGCAACTTCGCTCCGGTCACCATGCGAGCCATTGGCGAGGCAGCCGGGCTCGACAACTCGAGCCTCTACCGCCATTTCGACAGCAAGAACGACCTCGCCCGCGAGGTTCTCCAGCGGGCGATGGCCGGACTCGCGGCCCGGCTCCTGCCAACCGTGTCGCGTGAGTCGGCAACGCTCGATGGGGTGGTCCAGGTGGTTTCGACGGCAGCGTTGTACTTCTGGGATCATCCGGATGCGGCGCGCCTCGTCCTCTTCTGGGTGCTCTCACCCGTGGACACTGCGACGGGCTTCGATGTCTCACTTCCCATCGACGCCGTCGGGCAGCCCTCCGGAAACGTCTATAGCCAGATCGCAGAACTCGTCGGCCGCGCCCGTCGCGCCGGAGAGATCCGGGACATCGCCTGGCCGGATGCGTTCATTGCCGCCATGGGCGCGATCATCCTGCGCCCTGCGACCCGTGGCTCGTTGCTCACGAGTCAGGAGCCCGAACGTTCTGACAGCGAAGCCAGGCGTGCCTGGGGCGGGGAGGTCCGCTCGTTGGTGCGAGGAACCCTCGCGCCGTGACGGCGGAAGCGACGCAGCCTGCCGAGCGCGCCGAGATCCTCGATGTTCTTCGCGGTTTCGCGTTGCTCGGCATCTTCGTTGCTCACGTGCCCGGCTTTTCCGGTTGGGACTACCTCTCCGCAGCTGATCAGGCCCGGCTCGACCCGGGAGCGGACGTCATTCTCCAGTACATCCGGGAGGTGCTGGTCCGGGGCAAGTTCTACTCGCTCTTCTCGCTTCTGTTCGGTTTCGGCTTCGCGATCCAACATGCGCGGGCCAGAGCCCGTGGCGTGGGCTTCGCAGCGCTGTTCGGCCGTCGTCAGCTCGGTCTGCTCGCGCTCGGGGTCGTGCACAGCGTGTTCTGGCACGGAGACATCCTGCTCACCTATGCGCTGCTCGGTTTTCTCTTGATTCCGTTGGCAGATCGCTCGCCCCGCTGGATCGCGGGCTGGGCGCTCGGGTTGTTCGCGCTCCGCGCCGCATGGGGCGTGGTGATGTGGCTCGCCGCGGACGGCCTGACTTCGCTGGGGGGCTCGGCCGTCAGTGATGGCAGCGGCGGGGTCGACGTCATGGGAAACCTGAGCCGCGTGACGGCGGGCTACGCCAGCCCCCACCTGGGAGAGATGTTGTCTTCCAACCTGCGGTTCTTGCGCCTCAAGTGGCTGCTCGCACTCTACGACGGAAGGCTGTTCTCGATCGGTGCGTTCTTCTTGCTAGGCGTGGCGCTTGGAAAGTGGCGTGTGCACGAACAGGTCATCGCGAGGTCAACCGAGTTGCGGAGGCTCGCATGGCTGGCCGGCTGCATCGGTCTACTGGGAAACCTGGGCCTCGCATTCCTCTGGCCTCGCGTGCTGACGTATCCTCCGACGGTCGCCGGGGTCTGGACGAACCTCCTGTACGCGCTCGCGGTTCCCTCGCTGGCCATCGCGATGGCTGCTGGCATCGCCAGTGCCTGGGGCCGAGGAGAGGGCCGGTCCGTCCTGGCGTGGTTCGGGCCACCGGGCCGTATGGCGCTGACGACCTACGTGGCGCAGACCGCGATCGGTATCGGGGTCTTCTACGGCATCGGCTTCGGCCTGCGCGGCAGCATCTCGTTGAGTACCGGGCTCGCGATGGCACTCGGCGTGTTCGCGTTGCAGGCGGTCGCGGCCAACGCATGGCTTCGCCACTATCGCTATGGCCCACTCGAGTGGGCGTGGCGATGCTTCACCTACGGGAGCGCCCTTCCCATTCGACGGGCCAGCAGGCACGTAGGCCCCATGGGCGCGGCCGACGGCTGACGGCCGGACTCAGGCCCTCGGCAGTGGGCGCAGAGCCATACGAGGGCCACGTCGCGGTCGATTCTTCCCCGTGGTGTGGAGCCAACGGATCACCCGGCCACGATGCCCGCGGAAGGGCTCGAGCAACTCGATCATGCGCGCATCGTCGGCGCGCTCCTCACCGGCCAGACGGAAGGCTACGAGATGTGGAAGGTTCCAATCGCCGAGCGGCACCTGGTCCGCGAAGCCGAGCCCGCGCCCCATCACCGAAGACGCAGTCCACGAGCCGAGCCCAGGCAGGGCCGTAAGACGCGCGAAGGCATCCGCTTCGGTCATCTGGCCCGCTTCCTCCAGCCGACTCGCGCGCTCCCCGATCCTGCGAAGGGTCTCGCCCTGGCGCGGCAAGATGCCGAGCGGGGGAAGGAGGGCGGGCGTCAGATCTCGAAGCTGCTCCGGTCCGAGGGGTAGCCGCAACTCGTCGAAGGGTCCGGGTGCCGGTTCGGCCAGGCGCGCGACCAGGTTTCTGAAGGCCCGCTTGGCTTCCTTGTTGGAGACCTTCTGCTGCAATACGGCCGGCACGAGAAGTTCCACCACCCGATGTCCGCGTGCGAACCGAATGCCAGGACGGCGCTTCGCGAGCCTCCGAATCGGTTGCGGGAAGTCGTCGGGGGAGGGCGGTTCGTCGTTGAGCCCGAGCAGGTCCCGTGCGTGCTCGAGAACCCATTCCGCACCGTCACCCCAGGCCTCGAGGCTGAGGGTCGTCTCCTCCTTGCGTTGAACGAGGAGCGTCGCCGGGCCGACGGGTGTGCGGGTGGCCCGCACGGCACCGTCCCTTCCGATCGCGCAGGTCGGATCGCTTCGCCCGATGGTGAGCGGCCCGAGCGTATTCGCGAAGTCGAGATCTCCTTCGAAGAGCAGGGTTCGCGTGGCGGGAGCGGTCATGCCTTCTAGAAGCGGCTCGCCTGGAGTTCGACGTCGGCCCGGGCCCACGCGGAAAGGAAGGCGGCTTCGGCATCGTCGGCTGCGGGGTCGCCAAGTGCCCGCAGGCTGGTCGCCAGACCGAAGCGCGACCAGCCGTTGGAGGGGTACAGCTCCAGATCCCTGCGGTAGGTCGTCGCCGCTTCTGCCACGCGCCCCTTCTCGAGGAGAACGGCACCGAGGGCCTGGCGGACCGGGAAGTAGAACGGCGGAGGCTCCATGTAGACGAGCGCATCCTGTTGGGCGACTGCGTCCTCGAGGGCCGATACAGCCTCGTCATGACGTTCCGATGCCGCAGCCAACTCGCCTTGCAGATGAGCCGTAGCGATTCCGAGCAGGGCGCGGGCCGAGGCCGTGCCCCCGGCGAGAATCAGGGCCTCGCTCTCCGGTAGGGCAGCACCGGCGCGGAGCTCCGCGAGCTCTGCCTCCGCGGCGGCCAGGTCGCCAGTGCGCACTCGCGCGAGGCCGCGTGCGTAGTGCCAGACAGCCGACAGGTAGACGTGGACCGTATCCGGCTGTGGCTCTCCGAGGATCGCGTCCCATTTCCCGAAGCGCGCCAGGGTGAAGATGGGGATCGCCATGAATTCCTGCATGAACGCGAACTCGGCGACGGCGGGCGCCGTCTTGGCGGCGAGCTTTCGCGCTGAGGTCAATGCGATCTGGCTGCGGCCCTCGGTCGCGGCTGCCGCCCAGAGGAAATGGATGTTGTGGGGGTAGTAGGCGGCACGGTAGAAGGCGCCCGGGCTGCAGACCGCGAAGAATTCCTCGTCCGCGGCTGCCGCGCGCTCGTTGATCTCGAGCGCGTCCTGGTAGCGGCCCACACGCCAGTAGATATGCGATGGCATGTGCACCAGGTGTCCCGCATCCTCGGCAAGAGGCGCCAGCCGGTCGGCAGCCTCCTCTGCGCGTTGCGGGTGATACTCCTCAACGGCATGGATCAGGTAGTGGTTCGCACCGAGGTGCTCGGGCTCCCGTTCGAGTACGCCTTCGAGGAGTGCGAGCACGGTCTTCGTTTCGGGCCGGGGTTCGTCGGCGTTCTCCCAGTAGTTCCAGGGCATCAGGTCCATCAGGGCTTCCGCGTACAACGTGGCGGCATCGTTGTCGTTCGGATGCCGCTCGTGCAGCTCGCGCATGGCTTCTGCGTAGGCCCGATCCAGGGAGCTGCGATCCTCGGACGGCTCGGCGGAGTACCGGGCTGCCAAGGCTCGGATGTACTCCCCCTCGGTTGCGCTGGCACCGGGCACCAGTTCGAGGGCTCGTTGCACGGCGGAATGGGCGCGGCGTCCCGCCTCGGGCCCCATGGGCGCATTGATGTTCGGGCCCAGCGCAAGGGCGGTTCCCCAGAAGCACATGGCGCAGGCTGGATCGAGGCGGGCGGCCTCCTCGAAGGAATCCACCGCCGCTTCGTGGTTGAAGCCGTAGGTAAGCGCGAGCCCCTGGTCGAAATACTGCTGGGCCCTGGGCGAACTCGTGGTGATCGGATGACGATGCTGGCCGAGTTCATCCAAGAGCACAGGGCTCCTGGCCTCGTCCTCCAGGATCGCAGGCCGGGCGCAACTCAGGGCGAGCGCCGCGAGTAGACCAAACGGCACGAGGGTGGCGAGGCGAAGAGGCTGGGGCATCGCGGGCTCCTTCCGATGGGCCGCTATGGAAGCATCCTCGGCCAGCGCCTGCGAGCCTTTTCTGCGGCTTGCTCTGGTTCTGCCTCAGCGCCCGCTCCGCGCCGCCCTCAGTGCGCCGGAAGGCCCCCGTCGGGTTCGAGGGCCACGCTGCGGCAACCGGGGGGCGCCGTGAGGGGATTGCAACCCGAAGGGGCTCCGCCGGGAATCTGCACCTGGTAGCCGGTGTCGAAGATCGGATTCGGGACCGGAAAATCGCTGCTCACGAAATGTGCGCCACTTGCCAATGCTGCATCCCGGCGCGTGGTATCACCGCTGCGTCCCTCCACGGTGTCCGCATCGGCGCGGGTGCGAACCAGGTACCCCTGCTTCACCAGGCTCTGGATCTCGACAAGCGCGCCAACCGGATCGTTGCGCTTGACGAAGGCAGCGTCCGGCGTGCCGGGCACACCGTTGGTGAACAGCACGCGCCCCTCCAGGTTTGGGCGCCCGATGAGATAGTCGGTGCGTTTGGAGCCTCCGTTGTCCATCGCGAACATGATCAGGCCGCGCGCTTCTCCCAGGAGAGGCCAACCGGCACCGAGCACGCTGTCCTCGAGCGTCTGCCCCGGAAGCCGCACATCGTCCGGCGTGAGCAATTGGCTCGGCGGGAAGACGGAGCGGATCTCCGCATCCAGCGTGTCGAGCTCTGCCGGTCCGAAAGGAATCGGGATCGCGAAGCCCAGATTGAACGGATCCGGGATCACCTCATCCTTGAGCTCCACCAGGATCGTCAGGGGGAGGTGGCGCGGATGCGCATCGGACCAGGCTTTCACGACCAGCAGGCAATCGACGAAGGTCAGGCAGGTCGTTTCGAAGTCGACTTCCTGCACGTGCAGCACCTTCAGGCCCGGCTGCGACATCTCGGGATCCGGGGACTGGATCGGATCCTGCACGAAGGCCAGGGCCGGCCTGAGGGCGAAGAGCCCGCCCGCGGGGTCTGCGAACACATTGAGTTCGATCTGGCGCACGCCCTGGTTCTCGAATTGCTCGTCGAGTGGGAGGTTCGTGTAGTCCCAGGCGATGGCCTCGGGGACCAACGCTTGCAAGAGCGAGAAGAACGCCGGGCGCGGCGCGATGTGATAGCTGTTGTGCGTACCGAGAGACCGGATCTGGTTGAGATCCAGGCACGCATCGGCATAGCGGTTCCGGTAGCGCTCCTGGATGCGCTGGAGAATGGGCAGCGCGACCGCGTTGCCGCCGGGCGCGAGCTGCCGCATCATCGATTCCTCGATGCTGGCGACCCGCTTGGCCTGCCTACGGCAATCCCGGTTGCGCTCGAAGGGGCCGGTATCGCCCTGGGCGCGCTCGCCGTGGCCGGAAGCAGGAGAAGGAGTGCAGCAGCAAGAAGACGCATGGGGAATCTCCGCGCTGGGCAGGTTACCCCGGATCGGATTCAGGCGGCTACTGGATTCCCAGCAGCTCCACTTCGAAGATCAGGGTGGAGTTCGGCGGAATTGGGCCCGCCCCGCGCTCTCCGTAGGCCAGGTGGGGTGGGCACGTCACCCGGATCTTTCCGCCCTCCTTCATCGTCTGAACGGCTTGAGTCCAGCAGGGGATGACGCGGTTCAGCGGGAAGGCGGCGGGCTTGCCCCGGTCCACGCTGCTGTCGAAGACGCTGCCGTCCTGGAACGTGCCGTGGTAGTGGACGCTAACGGTATCCGTGGCGGCCGGGGAGCGGCCCTCGCCTTCGACCAGCACTTCGATCGTCATGTCGGCCGCCGGATCCATGGCCGCCTCGGGGCTCGGGGCCGTTTCGGCGTCGCCGCCGACGACGTCGGTGTCGCTGGCGGAGCAGCCGAGCATGAGGAAGAAGGAGAGAAGGAGGGCCGCGCAGGCTTTGAATTGCATGGACGGAGTCTAGTGGCCTGTTTCCTGTCTGCCCGTCTTCTGATCCGGTGTCATACTGGTGCTCCCAATTCACCCTCGGAGGCACCCATGGCCGAAATCACCGGAGGCGAGCTGCTGGCGCGCTGCCTCGCCAGCGAGAACATCCAGTTCGTTTTCGGACTTCCCTGCCCGGAAATCGATCCGCTCCTGGCCTGCCTCGAAGCGCACGGGATCCGTTTCGTACCGGTACGGCACGAAGCCGCGGCGGCGCATATGGCGGAGGGTGTCTACAAGACGACCGGGGCCGCTTCCGTCGTGCTCGGGAACCCGGGGCCGGGTTCGGCGAATCTGCTGCCGGGAGTGATCACCGCGCGGCACGAGGGGGTGCCGGTCCTGGCGATCACATCCCAGCATCGCCTCGGCATCGTCTACCCCTCACCGCCTTCGACTTTCCAGGGGCAGGATCAGCTCGACGCGTTCGGCCCGAGCGTGAAGTGGGGAGGCCCGATCTTCGAATGGGGTCGTATCCCGGAGGTCACGCGCCTCGCATTCCGCGAGATGTGGAGCGGAAGGCCCGGTCCGGTGCAGCTCGAGATTCCTGCTCCGGTGCTCATGGCGACAGGCGACGAGGCGGCGGTACCCGTTCTCGCGCCCCGGCAATACCGCTCAGGGCCCGCCGAGGTTTCCGAATCCCAGCTGGAGCAGGTGGCTGAACTGCTGACGGCGGCGGAGCGCCCCGCGGTGCTGGCGGGCTCGGGGGTCGACCGGGCCGAGGCAAACGAGGCGCTGCTCGAACTGGTTGCGCTGCTCGATTGCCCCGTCATTTCGACGATGGCCGGCCGATCCGTGGTGCCGCGGGATCACGCGCACGCCTTCTATCCCTACAGCACCGCCGCCGATCAGGTTCGGCGTGAAGCCGACGTGATGCTGGTCGTCGGTTCGCGGCTCGGCAATCTCGATCTGCCCTACGACAAGTACTGGGGCGACCCGGCTCGGCAGAAGATCGTCCAGATCGATTTCGAGCCCCGGCATCTGGGTGTCACGCGGCTGATTGCATTGGGTGTGGTCGGTGAGGCGAAGGGTGCGCTCGAGGGCCTGCTGCGCGTGCTCGGGAAGCAGGGTTTCCGGCGAAGTGGCGCGGCCGATCTCGCGCGCTACCGCGAGGTCGAAGAAGGCTGGTGGCGCGAGCAGCTTCAGCCCATCGATGCGTTCGAGGGGCCCGGCCTGCATCCGGCCCACGCGATGCGGGCGGTGGGAGAGGTCTTCGGTACGGAGGCCATCTACACGACCGATGGTGGAAATACGTCACTCTGGGCGCATTGGCTGCTGCCCTCGACCCGTCCGCGCTCCTACCTGAACATTCTCGAACTCGGCATGCTAGGCACCGGCATCCCCTCGGCATTCGGAGCCAAACTCGCGAATCCAGATCGGGAGGTCGTCTGCACGACGGGTGATGGCGCGGCGGGTTTCAACATCATGGAGATGCAGTCTGCTGCCCGTGAAGGGGTGAAGATCGTGACGGTGGTCTTCGCCGAGGGCTCCTGGACGATGGAAGAGCCGGGCGAGCTGATGATCTACGGCCGCACGTTTGGCACCGAACAGGGCACGATCCGCTGGGACGTTGTCGGTGAGGGCCTCGGATGCCACGGCTTCTACGTGGATGGACCCGATGACCTCCGGCCAGCGCTCGAGCAGGCTCGGGCGGTGGATGGGCCCGCGGTGGTCTGCCTCCGCACCAGCCGTGAGGCCAATCTGGCGACCCCGGGCGATCCTCTCCAGCGCTTCATTGAGGTCTATCAGGGCCCGATGGGTTAGCGGCGGCCGTCAGCGCCCTTCCACCAGATCTGCGAGTGCGCGCTCCTCGAAGCGCGCATAGAGCTTGGGCGCGAGTTCGGCCCAGAGCAGCGAACTCTCGGCTTCGTTCTCGGCGGCCAGGACGGCGGCGAGTTCGCGTGCGTCGTCCGCAGCGAGGTGGTCGCCCAGTCCGAACTCGAGGAAGGAGCGTTCACGTCCCTTCACGCCGAACTTCAACAAGTCGCCCAGGGCCTGCATCAGCAACAACGTGTAGGGGCCCTCCCAGGTTTCCAGGATGGCCGCGTCGCGCCAAAGCCGCGGCAGTGCGCAGAAGCGCTCCTCGATCCCGTTTCCGCCGAAGACCATCATGGCTTCATAGACGTGGCCGGGGGCCCGCCGCGTGACCACCGCCTTCGCAATGCTCACCAGGACCCGCGCCCAGAGCGCGCGATCGGCGTCGTCCGGGCGTTCGAGGCTCGCGATCCAGGCGTCGGTCGTGGCGAAGGCTCCAGCCTCCATCCGGTCAGCGGCTTCGGAAAGACGACCTAACGACCCGGCGACGAGCGGATGTTCGGAGAGCTTGCGTCCGAATGCCTGGCGGAAATGCGCATACGCATTGGCCTCGCGGACCGCGCGCCGCGCATAGCCCGCAGCCGCGACGACGTTGTGGATACGGCTCGTGACCAGCACCGTGGCCACCATGTTCTTCAGGCCACTGCTGGGGTCGCCGACCGGCCATCCGACGGTGCCATCCAGTTCGAGTTCGGCAGTCGCCAACGCGCGCGTCCCCAGCTTGTCCTTCAGGCGAAGGATGCGGTGGCCATTGGGCTCGCCCTGCCAGAGGCGCGGCACGCAGAAGAGCCCGACGCCGCGATGCCCCGCCTGACCACCCGCCACGCGACCGGTGACCAGCCAGAAATCCGCCGTGAGGTTCGAGCAGAACCATTTCTGTCCGCTGAGTGTCCAGAGACCATCGCCCGTGGGCTCGGTGCGAACGGCATTGGTGGCTGCATCGCTGCCGCCCTGGATCTCGGTGACGAATTGCGCGCCGTGCACCCACGCATCCGGAGTCGCCTTTTCCAACTGACTGAGCACCTGACGGCTGCGTTCGTCGTGGCCGTGGATGCGCAGGGCTCGCACCAGCCCGTCCGTGCAGGCCGAACTGCACGCCAGCCCGGCCTCGCCATTCTGGTTCAGCAGGTAGAAGAAGGCGTAGCGTGCACGCTCGTCGAGATCCGGGTTCCAGAGGCCGGAGCCGTGGACTTCCGCCAGGCCTTGCTGGGTCTCTGCGGGAAGTACGACCTCGGTCCCCTCGCGGTTGTACGGGCCGCGCTCCGCGACGAAGGGGAGGTTCTCCCGGCGCTCGACGAGATCGGCTCGCTCTCGAAATCGGCCCGAAGCCGCAGCACCGAATTTCCGCAGCCAGCCGACGGCTGCCTCGTCGAGACGCGATCGCTCGAGCCAGGCCCCGAGTAGTGCGTCTTCCTCGAACCAGTTGCCCTCGAGTCCCTCGAGGTAGCCGTTGAATTCGTAGCCTTCCGGGGAGGTGTGGTCCATGGGTCTGCTCCAGGTGAGCCCCCAGTGTCCCTGCTGTCGATGGGTGATGCAAAGCCGGCGCGCGACGCTACCCGAGTCAGCTTCAGAGCGCCTCGTGCCAGCCTTCCGAGAGCCTCATGGCGCACAGGATGAGGCCGACCATCGAGTAGGTCTGTGGGAAGTTTCCCCAGAGTTCGCCTGTCTCGATATCGAGGTCTTCGGAGAGGAGGCCCAGATGGTTGGTGTGGCGCAGCATGTTCTCGAAGAGCTCTCGGGCTTCGTCCTTGCGCTTGAGTGCACAGAGTGCGCCGATGTACCAGAACGTGCAGATATTGAACGCGGTTCGCGGCTCACCGAAATCGTCGGCGGCGTGGTAACGGAAGAGATACGGGCCCCGGCGCAGATCCTGGCCGATCGCGTCCACAGTGGATGCGAAGCGCGGATCATCTGCGGGCAGGAAACCGACGTGCTCCATGAGCAAGAGGCTCGCATCCAGATCCTTGCCTCCGAAGCTCTCCGCGAAACATCCTCGCTCTTCGTTCCATGCCTCGTCGCAGATCACGCGATGCATGTGTTCGGCCTGGTCCCGCCAAAAGCCGGCCCGATCCGGCCGGATCAGTTTCTCGGCGATCTTGGATAGTCGGTTGCAGGCCGCCCAGCACATCAGTGCGGAAAAAGTGTGGACCCGCGCGCGGGTGCGAAGCTCCCACAGCCCCGCGTCGGGCTGGTCGAAGAGCTTCACGGCTTGCTGGCCCACTCTTTCGAGGCGTTCGAAGAGCTTCTCGTCACCGGGGGACCGGAGCCGGTGGTCGAAGAAGGATTGCGTCGCGGCCAGAACGACGCTCCCGTAGACATCGTTCTGGATGTGCTCGTAGGCCTGGTTGCCCACGCGAACGGGCCCATGACCCAGGAAACCGGGCAGGCTATCGATCTGACGTTCGATGAGGCGCGCTTCCTGGGAGACACCGTAGACCGGCTGGAGCTGCCCATCGGGGGAACTGCGCACCAGGTTGGTCAGGAAACGCAGGAAGCCCTCCATGGTTCGGGTTGCCCCGAGCCGGTTGAGCGCGTCGATGGTGAAGTAGGCATCTCGCAGCCAGCAGTAGCGGTAGTCCCAGTTTCGTTCCGTGCCGGCCGCTTCCGGAATCGAGGTGGTCACGGCTGCGACCACCGCGCCGGTTTCCTCGAAGTTGCAGAGCTTCAGGGTAATCGCCGCGCGAATGACGGCATCTTGCCACTCGAAGGGAATCGAGAGCGAGCGCGTCCATTCGAACCAGTAGCTCTGGGTTTGTTCGAAACTCCGCCTGGAGAACCGCGCGACGGATGTCTCCAGGGATTCGTCCGGGCCGAGGACCAGATCGATGTCTTCCTCCAGCACGAAGGAACGTTCCTCGAGCACGTAGCTCACCGAGGCATTGGTGGTCAGACGGATCGTGGAATCCGCGAGCACGTAGCGGATGTGGTTGCTGCCGTGGGTGGTCTCGGGGGCGCGCGCGCCGTAATCAGTGGAAGGGCGGAGACGGATGCGGATGCGCGGGTCGCCCGAGATGCGGCGGATCTGGCGCACCAGCATGATCGGGCGGTACATCCGCTCCCGTTCCCGGTAGCGGGGTGCGAAATCGATGATCTCGATCTCACCGCCGTTCGCGTCGTGAAGCCGCGTCACGAGGATGGCGGTATTCCGCAGGTATTCCTGCTCGCTCGATCTGAAATTCTCGAGCAATACGTCGAAGAAACCGGATTCGGGCTCACCCTCGCCGGCCAGCAGGCTCGAGAAGACCGGGTCGCCGTCGAAGCGCGGCAGGCAACACCAGACGTTGCGCCCCTTGTCGTCTACGAGGGCCGAAAAGCTGGCGTTGCCGAGGATTCCGAGATCGAGCTGGGCCACGCCCTACTCATCGGCAGACCGGGCCATCGCCTCCACCAGAGCGTGATACAGGTAGTGTTGCTCCTGGACACCGAAGAAGAGCGCTGCTCCGGGGCCATCTGCGTAGACGGCGACGTCCTCCCCGCTATGGGTGCCGGAGTAGCGCGGCAGCAGCGCCTCCTGGAGGTAGCCCGGGTCCGTGGTGTCGACCTCCGTGAGATCCGGGCGCCCTTGGGCCGGCTCGAAGCTCGTGGCCTCGTAGTGCGGGAAACGTTTCGGCCCCGCCGGTTGCAGATCGGTCGCTCCGGTATGGCCCGGGCCAAGGCCGTAGCTGAGGGTCGCGAAGGGTCGCCCCGCCCCGTCCATCGCCAGTTTCGGTTCCGAACCATCCAGTGGGTTCTCCCGAGCCTTGCCGAGGATCGGATTTCCGCGGGTCACGTAGCCGGCGATGTTGAGGGGGTGGCTGTGATCGGCGGTGACCACCAGCAGGGTCTCCGCACGATTCGTGCGATCGAGCGCCACCTGCACGGCGCGGGCGAACTCGACGGTTTCGACGAGCGCCCGGTGGGCGTTGTTTGCGTGATGGGCATGGTCGATCCGGCCGCCTTCGACGAGTAGCACGTAGCCTTCTTCGCTCTGGCGGAGGATGTCGATGGCTTTGGCGGTCATCTCGGAGAGCGAAGGCTCTCCGCCCTTGTCCCGGCTCCGGTCGAGCTCGAAATCCATGTGGCTCGGGTCGAAAAGGCCGAGCAGTTTGCGGGTGCCGCGGGGATCCACCGCGTCGAATTGCGTCTGGTTCCAGATGGCGCGCCCAAGGGGGTACCGCTTCTGCCATTCCTCCATCAGATTCCGCTCATCGAAACGCAGCCCCGGAACTTCGGGCTCTTCCGGATCCTTCGCGTTTGCCGGCAGGAACATCGCTCGCCCACCGCCAAGCACGACGTCGATTCCGTCGCCCGCCGAGAACTCCACCAATTGACGTGCGAGATCCGGGAAATCGTGCTTGCGCGCCTCGTGGGAGAGCAGGGAATCGGTCTCCCAGTTCCGATGGGCGGCGTGGCCATAGCAGGCTGCCGGCGTGGCATGGGTGATGCGAGCGGTCGTGACGATGCCGGTCGCGACGCCCCGCTCTTCGGCTTCTTCGAAGAGCGTCGGGACCCGAGCCGGTCCAACGCTCGCCCAGTCGTCGAAGACGACGGCGTCGTTGACGCCCAGCACCCCGGCCTTCGTCTTCACCCCCGAGGCGATGGCGGTCATCGTGCCGGCCGAATCCGGCACCTGCTGGTTCGTGTTGTACGTCTTGATGAGGCCCACGTTCGGGAACCGCTCGAAGGAGAGCTGATACTCCTCGCCGGGATTACCTGCCTGCTGTCCCGCGAAGATCCGCGCGGCGGTGATCGTGCTCATTCCCATGCCATCGCCGAGAAAGAGGACGACGTTGCGTGCCCGCGGAGTTGGGCCAACTCGGGCGCGAGCGCTTTGCACGGCCACACGGCCGGATCGGAACCACGGGTCGCTCGCGCGCACATCGCCGCCCAGGGCGGGGAGGGCAAGCAGAATCAAACCGAACGCCCAGCGCGGACGCATCCGCAGGCTCAACGGACGACGAACGTCGCGAGATCGGCTTTCAGGCTGACTCGAATCCGGTCCGCCACGCCACCCCGCAGCTTTCGCTTCGTCTCGGCGAAGGCCCTCGGCTGCAGCGCAGTCAGGTTCCGGGCCGTCTCCAGTGTGTTGGCGATCACGAGAAACCGTAGAAATCTGATCATCTAGCCGTGGTCGCGCGCGAGTGCTGGTTTCTCGTCAGAACGGCGAATCGGTGTCGGTCGGATCGGTGTCGAGTTCGCGATCGAGAGCCGCGAGGTAGTGT
>JAAETT010000306.1 GCA_024228115.1 bacterium | reverse complement strand
CTGAAGGACCGGTCACAATGTTGACAGAGGTACCGCTGGATCCGGTCTCCGTCGCTCGATCGGAAGAAGAAGCCCTTCTTCTTGAAGCGCCAAGTGTCTGGATTCGCGTGAGAATCACAACCGGGAAACGGACAATGCGGAGGAGAACCAAGAACTCGCGGGTTTGACATGCCTGCTTTCCAAGGCAGCTTTCATGCCGGACCCATTCCTCGCTCCACAACTCTTGGAGCGAAGGGAAGCGCCCGGGAATGAACCGGTCGGCGGAGGGTCGTGACCCACGGCGCACAACCCGGAGGCCACCATGCGCCGCTTCCTTTCCGTCCTTTGTCTCGGTCTGTCCCTCGCCCTGGTTCCCCTGGCCTCGTCCGCCGAGGGGCTCGGAACCGAGGGCGAAACGATCGTCCGCGAGCTGCTGAACCACTTCAAGGTGGCCGGGAAGGTCGGCAAGAAGACCGTCGGCCGCGGCGGCAGCGGGGCCCTGCGCAGCCTGCTGATGTCGTCCGACAAGGTCATCTGCGGCATCTGGCAGGCGAAGCAGCACAATCTGATGATCGAACTCGCGGTGACGCGCGCACCGGCCGAGGTCTACCGCAAGGCCCAGCGGCTCGGCGAGATCATCGATCGCGTCTGCGACAAGGTCGTGAACCCGGAAGGTTATGCGACGGGAGGCGGCGGCTCGAGTGACCCCGACGAGGGCGAAGAAGAGGACGCGTCCGGGAGCCCGGAGCCGGAAGAGCCCACCGATCCGCAGGTGATCTGCGAGAACCAGTGCTTGCTCGAGTACTCCGCGTGGCGCCGCTGGGTGCGGGACCTCGTGAAGTGGGAGCGTTGGGTCCGCGAGGCCGAGGAGAGCCTGAAGGGTGCCCGCGCAGCGAATCGGGAAGCCGCCCGGACCGCACGCGAGGCCAAGGCGACCGCGAAGGCAGCGCGGGCCGAGGCGGAGCGCCTGAAGGGAGAGGCCGAGAACGCGGGTTGGCCGGCTAGCAGCATCGACTCCGTCGGCAGCGCGTTGCAGAACGCGAACCGCAAGGAAGCCGCGGCCCGCCGCGCGATGACCGCCTGGCGCAAGGCGTACGCGAAGGCCCAGGAGGCCAAGGAGGATCTCGCGTCCTGGATTCACGTCCGCGACACGCACCGGGAGGAGGCCGCGAAGACCGAGGCCGCCTACCGCGCATGTGTGAAGAGGTGCCTCGCCGCACGGGGGCACGCGTCGGCGCTCACCCCAGCGGGAGCCGGAACGCGGGTCCGCATCGGAACGCTACGCCGCTTCCAGACCACCGATCCGCATCGCGCGAGCATTGCTCCCGTGCACACGCGACCCATCCTCGCGCTGCCCGGGCGCGAGCGCCTGCGCCAGCGTATCGCCCAGCCGCTCGCGGGCGGGTATGCGGCCCGCGCCTTCGGGCATCGCGGCGCCTCGCACACGGCTCCGCCGGTGGCGGATGGGATCACGGTTGCGCACGAAGAGCCCGTCCACCGGGCGGAAGACACGGCGCCGCGGGAGCCCGAGCGACGGGCGGATCCGCGAACCTCCGAGGCGCCCGCCCTGGAGCCCGCGCCACGCGCCGAAGGCGGCGCCAGATCGCCGTTCTCTCCGCTGCGCCTCGGACTCCCGAACGAGTCGGCACGCGAGCCTGTCAGCGACGGCCCGACACTTCGCCAGACGAACCCGGTGCGGCTGGACGCTTCTGCGCTTCGCGTCGATCCGTCTTCCCCGCCGGTCGAGGGTGGCCGCGCGCAGTCGACGATTCGTTCGTCTCCGAGTTTGGCGGTCGATCCGTCCCCGGCGCCCGGAGCGATGCGCCGCACCGGGATCGCCCCCCTCGTCGTCGAGGCCGGCGCCTCAGGGCTCTAGGTGTGGCGCCACCGGATCAACGAGTTGCGAGGGATTTCGGTGAGTTGCGGCCCATCTGAACCCATCGCCGGGTCGCCCGCTGGTCACCCTTGCTCGCCGACGACAACACCCCGACCGAAACCGGGACGTATGGGTCTGGCGTTTGCCAACATGAGCAATGGGCGGACGTCAGGGGACACTCTTGCCTACTGGCGACCGGGGGCCTTCCATTTCTTGAGCGCTGCTCAACTGGCAAGATCCGTGAATAGCCGACGTTCGGTGGCTGCGACCGCTTCCATCTGCCGTGCAGCTTCGCCGAACAGTGTCGGCACGGGGCCTTCCTCCGCAACGCGATACAGGCATGTGCTCGCGGCGGTCCAACCATCGGCGGCCTCCCGGGCAAGGCCACCCGCATTGGCGGGAACCAGTGTCGGATCCAACTCCCACGCCCAATCGAGGAACCCGGCGTATAGCCGTCGGAAATTGCCGCCGCCGTTGCCGAACTTTTCGATACAACTCGCGTTGAAGCTCGAGAGCGCCAGGACGTCGGGGCGCTTCGCCCAGCCGGGTAGCTCGCGTGCGAAGTGTTCAATGCCGGCAACACCCGCAACCATCTGCACCTCGCTGCTTCCGAACGGGCTCTCTCCATCGCCTGCCGAAGGAACGCCGAGCATCTGCTGCGAAGCACGCTCGATTGCGACAGCAGCTGCTTCGCGCAGCGTCCGTCCCACTTCGGTTCCGTGGAAACGCCCCCACAGGTTACGAGTCGACATTGCGAAAGGAGGATTGCGGCTCGTTCTCAATGCGCCGTAGGAGCAAGCTTCGGGTTCGGGCTTGATGCGATCCGCGATGAACGCCTTTTCGATGTCGTCATCGAAACCGACCAATACGAAGCGATGCCCGGGGAAGTGAACCTTGTATTCGCGATAATCCAAGTAGAGGATGTCGCCACTGAGCATCGTTGGGCGACCCGCAAGAACTTCTTCTCGCGCGATCCGCCACGCACTGTCATCGTCTTCTTCAGTTTGCTCTCGGTAGTCGACCTGCAGGTTCGAGCCGAGGTCCGACTCGAGTGCGAACGTGCGACCGAAGACCGAAACACCGGGATCCATTCCGGGGGCTTCGAGGTAGACACACGCAACGCCGCTCCCGAGTCCAAAGACCACCGCTTCGGGAAGCTCGAGGTTGCAATAGTGGTTGAGCAGGCCTCGCATCGCGACGCTTCCGCAGTGCTCGCCGGGAAAGCTCTTGTAGTTCTCGATCAGGGTCTTCACGATATCCTCCGCGCAGGTACTCGAAGCAGCGCATCAGCCCAGATGACTTCCGTCTTGGCGCCAACGGACGAGTTCGGTCGTCAGGCGAGTGTCAGCAGGTCGTGCGCACCGGTCATGCGTTCCTGGATCGGGACGCCGACGGGGCATGCGTTCGCGCACGGCGCCGAGCAGTCCGGACACAGGTCGGCCTGCTTGTCGAGCTTCGCGTAGAGCTGCATCGCCTGCTTCTGGTCGCCGTAGGCCTCGAAGTACATCCTGTGCCGCAGTACGTCGTGGATCGGGAGCCCCTCCGGGCACGCCGGCAGGCATGTGCCGCAGTGCTGGAAGCAGTGCGTGCCGGCGATCTTGCGGTCGTATTCTTCGAGGATCGCCACGTCGCTCGCCCCGAGCGCGGCGCCCGAGGCGTGCAGGTACTCGTCCACGTGCTGGTTCTCGAAGAACGAGACGACGAGACACGCGACCGACGGATTCTGCAGCACCCACTTGAACGCCGCCTGGCTGTACGCGTCCTTCTCGGCGCGGTTTTCGGCGAAACCCTGGTGCCAGCCACCCTTGAGCGTCTTCATCGCAACGACGCCGATGCCCTTCGAAGCCGCCTCCTCGATGAGCGCGACCTGCTGCGGCCAGGCCCCGTGATGATAGGCGAGCATGAGCACGTCGAACCGCTCGCTGTCGATCGCCGCGCGCGCGACCTGCTCGAGGCGCGGCGTGTGCGTCGAGACGCCCATGAAGCGCACCTTCCCCTGCTCCTTGAGCCGGTCGAACGCCTCATGCACGGCGGGATCGAGCAACCGCTCCTCGCTGTCGCACGCGTGGACGTGCACGAGATCGACGCGATCGGTGCCGAGCCGCGCGAGGCTCTCGTCGATCACGCCCATGTACGTCTCGACGCTTTCGCCCGTGCGCACGTGGCCTTCGGTGGTGCACCACTTCGTCGCGAGGAAGAGCTCGTCGCGGCGACCCTGGATCGCCTCGCCGATCGTCTTCTCCGCCGTGGCGCCCGCATAGTCGGGCGACGTGTCGATGTAGGTCACGCCGCGGTCGAGGGCGGAGCGTACGAGGCCGACGGGATCCGGATGGCGGTAGAGCTGTGTCGTACCGATCGAGATGTCCGACACGGTTGCACCCGTATCGCCAAGCGGCCGGTAGCTGCGCACGCGCGCACCTTCCCAGGCGCTCTGCGGATTCGGGTCCGTCTGCGGTGCGGCGACGCGCAGCGCGGGGCCGGTGACCGACGCCCAGCCGGCCAGGCGCGAGAGTGCGGCGCCGCCCACGGCCGCGCCGCCCGCGACGACGCTCGCAGCGCCCGCGAGGAAACGCCGGCGGCCGAGACCGTCCGGCTCGCCCGCCGCGGCGTCCGCGGGGCGCCCGATCGAGCGCGCCCAACGCACGGTCAGCCATGCGCTCGCAACGAACCCCGCGAGGGTCAGCAGTGGGCCCGTGAGCGGGATCATCCCGCGGTCGACGCCCTCGATCGCCTCGAGGAGCAGCGGGCCGACCCCGAAGTAGGCGACGGCCATCGTGACGATCCATGCGGCCAGGGCTGCGATGCCAGTCATGCGGGTACCTCCGTTGCGAATAGGATGGCACCGTGCTCGCTCCCAGCCCAGGGAGGCATTCGGCGAAGGACGGGTCCGGCGTTCGACCGCGTCGGGCCAGCGGGTCAGCGCCTCGCCTGCCTCCCCGCTGTGGATCCAGCATCGTGAGAGGGCGATTCCGGCCCCGAGGCTCGCGAAGCCGCCGAGGAGCCGTCCGCATCCGGTCCCGACTCCGGTCCCCGGCCCGAGCCCCGAAACGAAGAGCCCCGGAATCCCCCTGGGACCTACGCGGTGAAGGGAGCCCACGCCGGTCCTCGCAGCCGCAACATCGTCGCCCAATACTCTTCACCCAGAATTTATGGAAGATTCGCCGACCCCATACGTATAAGATGGAGAGAGGCGCGACTGACCAAATTAGGGGGAAGACCATGCGCATCGCCGCGATCTCGATTCTCGCCCTGCCCGGGCTCACTGGCTGCTTGTCCCTGCACGCCGACATTCCTGAGGCACTTGTTCGCCAGCACGTCGCCCGCGAAGAGGGCATCGAGCTGGCTGCGATCTGCTCGCACGAGGGACGGACCTTCTCCGAGGGCGCCATCGCCTGCATGGCCAAGGCACACATGACCTGCGACCCGACCGGGCGGTGGGTGCGGGACGGCGACTGCTAGCTCGGCCGACAGGCGCAGCCGACCCTAGCGCCGGGCCCGAACGTCCGGGTTCCCCTCTGATTCCGTCTTCTCCGCTGCCGAGTCCCGGGGCCTGTGAGGATCACGGTTGAGCCTCTCCGGAGGAGCCCGTCGTGGTCCGCCGGTGCGCTCCGGCGCGCAGCAGGCGCGCTTCGCACAAGGTCGTCGTTGACGACTTCGCGATCTTCGCTTCGGTACGCTCCCGCTGTCGCTCTTTGATGAGGTCCATCACCTCCGAGAGCCGCTTGTTCTCGACGACGTCTCCCTGCTGCACGCCGTGCTCCTTCGGGAAGGCCGTCGACACACGCAGGGACGTGGGAGCGGCCGCGTGGTACCTTCCCGGGTGAGGGGGGTTCCGATGCGCTGGGCGGCGGGGCTGCTTGTTTCACTCTTGGGTGCGGCGACCCTGGTGTGGGCCGTGCCACCGGATGACAAGGTCAAGAACCCCAAGGCCGTGACCGAAGGCGCGAAGGCCGAGGCATCAGACATCCCGAGCAAGCGGGTACCCGATTCGCTTCGCAACCGGAATCGAAGGCCGGTGCCCGAGAAGCCGAAGCCCAACCTCCGGCCGGACATGGGCATCCCGAAGCCAGCACTGGGCGTTACCCCCGCATGCGGCCCCGGTGTCTGGCCGCTCTACTTCGAGTTCAGCGCTGAACCCACGGAGGTCTGGCCCGGCGACAGCCTGGTGCTGCGCTGGCGTGCAGTCGGTCCGGGCAACACCCAGTGGCGAGACCCGGTCCATTTGACCAATGGCGCAACGGGCCGCCGCGAGCGAGTCGCACCGGCGTCCACGTCGCGGCTCGCCGCGAGCTCGTTGCGTGAGCCCGTGACCGTGTTCACGCTCGAGACCACCTGCAAGAAGAAGGAGCTGCGTGTGACCGTTGCCGCAGCGCCTCACCTCGCTGCGGTCTCACCCTCACCCTACGTGTGCAGCGTTCGGGAAGGTCCGGATGTGTGTCCTGGCACCCTGGAACTGCACGGCCGCGATTTTGGGAGCGCAGCCTTGCCGGGCAGCAGGATCTCGATCTGGCGGGAGCCGGCCTTCAGGTTTGCCCTGCGAGTGCGAAGCTGGTCCGACTCCCGCGTCCTCGCGGAGATGCCGAGCGAGATGCGCAACGGCCCCTGGTACGCCCAGGTGACCCGGGGAGCGGACGCCACGCGCAAGCGGGACTCGCTGCCACGTAGGTTCGAGGTGGAATACCAGGCTCCGGTGCCGGTGGTCAAACCGGCCCCGCGACCGAGCCCCGCCCCCCCTCCGCGCACGTCGGGCAGCGGCACCGGTGGGTCCGAAGGCGGCGGTTGCGAGGAGGACGCGCCTTGCGCAGTCCAGCCGCGGTCCTGCTCCGGCCGGTCGGGGTTCGAGGTGGCCGGGACCACCCGCTGCCGCGGTGACACCGCCGAGTGCGTTGCTATCCAGGGCAGCGACTACTGCTCCGTTTGCGGCGGAAGCTGCGGAGGCTGTGTGGGCCATTCCTGCTCGGCGATAGCGCCCTGCGCCCCAGGCTCGATCTGTCGGCTCGAGCACGGCCCCACGGACAGCACATTGCGCTGCGCGGCCATCCGGGACTCGAGTGTCGCTTTCAGCCAGCCCTGCACCCATATCAACGGCTTCTGCTGGACCCCAGACGAGCTTGGTACGGACGAAAGCGCCACGATGATCTGCGCGGAGGCTCGCTAGGAAGTTCGCTCCGGAGGAGAAGATCCGGATCGTGCTGGAGGGACTGCGGGGGGAGCAGAGCATCTCGGAGCTGTGTCGCCGGGAGGGCATCGCCGCATCCTTCGATCGCTGGCAGGCACGGATCGACTCGCTGTCCTAGGAGTCTGCGCGGTAGAAGCGAGATCGGCCGCGTAGCGTGGGATTCTCGGTTGAATTGTTGCGGTGAGTAGGGTCTGGGGCGCCCGGGACCGCGAAGGCTCCGGATCGGGTGTGAGCCGGGGTTGCCCTGGAAGCCG
>JAAETT010000305.1 GCA_024228115.1 bacterium | reverse complement strand
GGAATTCGCGCTTCTGGCGACACGTAGCTGAACATCGCAGACTGGTCGTGATCGGTTCCGCGCATCTCTCACCCCCTGATCATGCGTGTACCAACCGATTGACGGACCCGCACGGGGTTTTTCCGCAGCCTGCTAGTACTCCTCGGCAGTGGAGGCGAATCCCATGCAGCTCAGTTCTCCTCGCCCCCGGCTGCAATGGTGGTGGGCATCTCCCATGCAGGCGTTGCCCCGCCCGGCTGCCCGGGCCGCGAACGCAGATACCAGAGACAAGCCAGACAGGGGAGCAGGTACTTCTCCCAGGGAATCTGCGACTTCATCGACATCGTTACCGCGAGAGCCACCAGCCAGAATGAAAGGCCGGTACGCGGGAGAAAGCGCATCGCGCCGAGCATCGCCATCGCGTAGAAGACGACCATCCGTAGCAGCCCGCCTACTTCGCCCGGCAATAACCAGCGGGCTGCTCTGCCGAAGGGTCCGCCTGGATGATTGGGCGGCAGGAATGGCGGATCCGCAATGAATGCAGCCGCCATGACAGCTGCAACGATCAAGAGTGACCGCTGAGCCAGCCATGCGCGCGGTGGAATCTGCCGAAAGAGGATGGCCTCGGGCAGCGTGAAGTAGACCCCGATCCCCACCAGGGAATAGAGGCCGTATTCGAGAATGAACGCCAACGGCTCGAGCATCGGCGCCGGATAGGGAGCGATCCACCGGTCGAGACCGCGTTCGGGCGCGAGCCCACCCCAGAAAGCAATCCAGGCCAGCAGGGTGGTGCAGGCCACAAGCGGCCCAGCGATTTCGACCCAGCGTGCGTCTCCCTTCAGGAAACGCAGACACTCCCAAGCGGCTACCGCTGCCGGCACGAAGACCATGTATTGGCGTGTCGCGATCGCGATGGCGAACACGACAGCCGCCCCTACCCATCGGCTCCGCAGATGGAGATGCAGGCCCAGGACGACGAGTGCCGCTCCGGGAATATCCGTGTAGAGATGGACGGCCAGTGCCATGAAATACGGAAACAACGCGAGACCCAGCGCAGCACGCAGCGGCACCGTCGGATCCTCGGAGGTCCGCGGCAGCGCGATGGCTCCCAACAAGCCGAGCGCCACGAACAGGTTCAACAACCGACCTGCGAAGAGTCCATCACCGAACAGATGGTGCAACTGGCCCCATACCACGAAGGCGAAGGGTGTGATCACCTCCGGGTAGCTGCGCAGACTCTCGACGGATGGCGGCAATGGACCGACGAAGAAAGCGAGCGTCGTCTCGAGGAAGTGGACCTCGTCCTTCTCAGGCGCTGCTGCCAGGCCGTTGGAGACAAGCCAGGCGCCCACTCCGAGTACGAGCAGCGCACAAAGGACGAGCAAGTGGCGATTTCGGGCCAATGCGCTCATGTGCGCGCGCCCCCAAAACACGAAGGCCCCGCCGGCTTGATGCCGGCGGGGCCTACAGAGAGATCCCACCGTCGAGCTACTCTCCCACCGGGAAACCCGGCAGTACCATCGCCGATGTGGGGCTTAACTTCCGTGTTCGGGATGGGAACGGGTGTGGCCCCCACTCCATGGACGGTGGGAAAAACCTTGTCATGTCGGAGATCATGCGATCTCTGACAACCTAATAGCTTTCTGGGCCCATACGGGCAGCGGCTTCAGCAAACTTTTCTACTCGAATCCAATCATTGCATCGTCTCGTTCTTCCTCTTCTTGCGGAGAAGAAAACGAGTGGTCAAGCCTCACGGGTGATTAGTACTGGTCAGCTTCACGTGTTGCCACGCTTCCACCTCCAGCCTATCGACGTCCTCGTCTCGGACGACCCTTGAGGAGACCGAAGTCTCGGGGAGATCTCATCTCGGGGCGGGCTTCCCACTTAGATGCTTTCAGCGGTTATCCCTTCCGAACATGGCTACCCGGCGGTGCTGCTGGCGCAACAACCGGTACACCAGTGGTTCGTCCATCCCGGTCCTCTCGTACTAGGGACAGACCCCCTCAAATCTCCTGCGCCCACGGCGGATAGGGACCGAACTGTCTCACGACGTTCTAAACCCAGCTCGCGTGCCACTTTAATCGGCGAACAGCCGAACCCTTGGGACCTGCTTCAGCCCCAGGATGTGACGAGCCGACATCGAGGTGCCAAACCTCCCCGTCTATGT
>JAAETT010000304.1 GCA_024228115.1 bacterium | reverse complement strand
TTCCGCCGTAAGTTTACCCACATTCCTAAACACGCGTATGACCTCGACATGGTTACCCACGCCGTGATCATGTAGCAGTTGTTTGAGTTCGGGCGTTCCGAATTTGTTAATCGCAGCTTGTGCGAGCGCGACTGCTTCCGGTAGATTATCCCCACCGATGTCGCTATCATTTTCAGAGTTTATACGCCATTCACTCATCAACTGGTCATGTGCACCGGTCTGCGCCGCTGAGATCGCCTGGACTTGTTTTGCGTAGAAATCAACTGCTTGTTGTGCCTGATCCTGCGAAAGGCCCCACTCTTTGAACAGTGGAGCTGCTTCTGCAAGGACTGCTGTGTCAAGCTGTACATCCTCGGGCAAAGTAAAGTCGGCATAACCGTCAGAGCTAGATTCAAGGCTATCACCAGTATCTCCTGTGCCGAGATCGGCATCAGTAGTCTGACTGTCAACGTTCTGACCGTCAGCGTCCATTGCAGCCACACTCGCTGCGTTATCACTTGTCACTGCATCACTACTTGTCACTGCATCATCCGCGCCATCGGTGTCACTCACCGTCTGGACTGCTACTACACTACCATCTTCATCGCTCATATATCATGCTCCTTCAGCATCTGTATAAAATCATCTGGTGCTGCTGCTTTAAGCTCACTTGCAAGCCACAAACCGTGAACTTGTAAACCCGCATTCCTGGCATGTTTGTATGGGTCCACATCAAACGTCGTGTTGCCCATACCCGTATTCAGTAGACACCGAGCCATGAACGCCCTGCCAGGCCTGTCGCTCATCAGTTTACGTATGTACAACAGCTCCAGTTCCCGCGATTCTACACCTTTAGATAGCTTTTGACTATCAATCTCGTCGTACTGCACTACTGCGCACCTGCTTGCTGCATCGCGGCATTGAGGACGCTGTCACCAGCCGTGCTTGTCTCGGACGCAGTCTTCGCAACGTTCGCACTCTGCTCTGCTTGTGCCATCGCTTGGGCTTGTGCCTGAGCTTGTGCTTCCGCGTCGGCCATCGCCTGCGCTTCATCATTGCTGTTCACCATGGATGGATCCACACCCAGTGCTCCTGCGTACTCATCCACGGACTTGTTAATATTGATCTTGTGACGTGC
>JAAETT010000303.1 GCA_024228115.1 bacterium | reverse complement strand
GTGATGAGTTACGTGGACGGACACAACGATGATCCCACTCCCTTCGTCTGGTCCAAGACAGCAGAAGAGATCATCGAAAAGGTTGGCAGAGCCAGGCGCGCGCTGGATAATGCCCCAACAGCGTGAATCACATCACTAGGAGCCTGACCCGAGACTGGGTGCATCGGCGTCCAGGCGGTGTGCCCAGTCTCGGGTCAGGCTCCTAGTCACCCCCCTCCGCGTAGGTGGGTTTGTATCTTCCGTAGATGAAGTCACCGATCCGCTCGATCCGCTCCCGCTCGTCGGGTTTGAGAGGCCCGCGCTCGAGCGCGCGAAGCGCCTCATCCATCTGGGCTTCGTCTGCAGGCCCGCAGAGGGCGACGTCGACGTTCTCGTTGGAGAGGGCAAAGCGGTAGCAATCGCTCGCCGGCGGCGGGGTCTCGCCCGGCGGCATCTTCTTCGGATCGAGCAGGTGGCCCCAACGCGTCGTCGTGTAGGTGAGGATGCCGGGCTTCGGGCCACCCGGTAGGAAGGGGAACACGTCTTTCTCACCGCCTCGGTGGACCGCGTTGTAGCGGAACATGAATGCGTCGAACGGGCTCTCGCGCTTCTCGTACTCTTCGAACATCGACGGAAGCAGGGGGCGGTTGTGGGTGCTCATCATCAGGTGGCGAACCTTGCCCTGCTCTTTCAGGCGAAGTGCGGCTTCGAGTAGCCCGTCCCACGGACTGTAGACGCTCACTCAGAAGCGTAGAAATCTGATCATTTGGCCGGGGGGCGACGCAGCCCGGCCAAATGATCAGATTTCTACGCTTCTGAGTGAGCGTCTACACCCGGTAGAGAGCTTGCCAGTCGGAGACCGTTACATCGGTGAGTTCCAACATTCGGGCTACGAAGGCCACCCGATGCGCCGCAGAAAGCGAACCTGAGAACTCATCAGCCTTGAACTCCAGGACGGCCAACGCGATGTCTGATTCCGAGACGCATCCAGCCTTCGCCAGCTCTCGAAGTTCACGCGCCAAGCTGCTGCGCCCATCTATTTCGAATCGAATTTCCATAGAGCACAACTAGCCACGCCCAAGCTGGAAGAGTCAAATCGGCCGCTTGCTATTCGTCACCGAGAATCCGCTCAGACGCCATACGAAGGGGGAAGGGCCCCCCGGAGTTCTTCGGCGGCCCTGGGCCCTTCCTGGGCACGTGACCTGGGCGATGGCCCCGCCTACCCGGGCGTTGAGGTCTAGCCGGAGGCAATCAGGCCAAGAACGCGGGCCACGAAACGTTTGCTGGCCTCGATGTCAGAGCGCTCCAACCGATTGTCCTTGACCTGCCCGTCAGGAAAGACCTGACCGGCGAGCAAGTCATCTCCCTTGAGGGGGACGGGGTAGCGGCCCACCCAGACGCCTGCAGCCGTCAGCCTGTGGAGCAGGTCCTCTTCCGCCCCCTCGAGCGCCACGTTTGCTTGTCCAGCCAACCGAACCAGCTCGTGTGTCCCGACGAGCTTTCCGAGCTTTCCCTTCCAGGTCATCTGTCTCGCTCGGCGGCGGTCGCTCCGCACGATGAGGCCCTTCAGCAGATTCTCGAGCGCGAAGGCGACTAGCATAAAATAGGATGTGTGGACGTTGGGCCGTAGCCACAATACGCACTTCGAGGTCGTTTCCGCCGCATCGAACCGCAGCCAGAACTCGTGCAGTTCAACCTCCACCGCCTGGGCAGCCAGAAGCAGCGCTTGGCCCTTGTTGAACCACGGCTCGGGCATCGATGCAGCTATCGCGAAGGCAGGCGATTCGTTCTCCATTCGCGTGCTCCTTTTCCCCGCTTCGGAGGGTCTCCTATCCAAGCTGCCCAACAATCAGCTGGGGTAGGGGACATCCAGTCGGTCAGCTGCAGTTCGTTGCGCTCGGTGACTGCGGCGGTCGTACTTCGCGGTCGTTTGGACATTCGAATGACCCACCTGCCTCGCAATCACTGCGAGGTCGACGCCTTCGTCGAGAAGGTCTGAAATATGACTTCGCCGCAGATCGTGGGGCGTGAACTCGGCAATGCCGGCCTTGAGATGGCGCTTTTGAATGACTCGGTAGATGAGCTGCGGTGAGACATCGCGCCGGGTGACTCTTCCTCCCTTGGTCACGCCCGAGAGGAGCCCCCCAGCCCAGCGCCCTCGCGTCTCGAGCCAGACCTCAAGTGCCACCTGGGCTCCAGCCGGGATGTACACCACTCGCTGCTTGTTTCCCTTGCCGTGGACCTTCAGGGAGCGGTCAGAGGGGCGGAAATCCGAACGAGATAATCCGGCGAGTTCGGCGCGCCTCAGACCGCATCCGTAGAGCAAGGCGAGGATTGCAGCATCGCGAATCCCAAGGGTTTCATTGTCGTCGTGTGAACATGTTGCGAAGAGGGCACTCAGCTCGTCTTGGGAAACCGCGCGGCCTCGAGCTTCACGCCGTCCTCGAATTCCCTTGACGTCGAGCGTTTTCTCGAGGGTCTCTCGGTCGACGAGCCCGAGGCGCCAGGATTCTCGTAGAACGGCCTTTAGGGCCGATAGGTACCGGTTGGCGGTCGAAGGGGCATAGAGTTGCTGTAGGCGGCCTCTGAGCGCGTTCACATGGCCATGCCGGAGGCTATGCCACGCGAGCTCGTCCGCCGCTAGGCGCCCGCCCGAGAGGATGTCGGCGACGGAGTCGAGGGCTGCCCGGGTCACTCGCTCCGAGTCGTCTCCAAGGCCCACCAGGTAGCTGTCGACCGGGTGTTTGTCCCTAGGGTATTGCCCTCGCTCTGAGAACGTCGCTCGGCGGGCCGAGGGTTTGGTGGTCTTCTTCGCCATGAAGAGACCATCGGCAGAGGAGGGCAGGGCGCTTGAGGGTTATGTCACGAAAATTGGGCTTTTCGTACTCTACCCTCGACGTTTCTTGCCGGTTCGACAGACGGGTCGATCCGTGTCACGCAGCCGCTTCGGGGGGCGGATCGCCGCACCCCGAAGGGGCATGGAGGGCGAGGCCCGCGCCAACGCCCACGAGCCACTCTTGGCGGCGGGTTCGGTTGGCATGCGGAATGCATCAGGCGCAGTAGAGGTATCCGCCATGCGCGCTCGACTCGCTGTCCTCTCGGCTGCGCTGATCGTGTTCTCCATGGTGGCGTGTCCGGGACCGCCACCGGACCCCGACAAACCGCAGAGCACTCTATCTCCTCCCACAATCAGAGAGCCGCTCTTCGATTGTGCAACGGCCGTGACCGTCGAGGGGTTCGTCCCCGGCGCCAAGATCGCCATCTACGCCAACGGCTCCGTCCTGCTCGGTGGGGACGTGAGCGACTCGCCGTGGGGCCAGAGCTTCTCGGTGACGCCCGACCTGGTCGCCGGCCAGGACATCACGGCCACGCAGACGGTCGGCTCGGACAC
The DNA here is from genome assembly GCA_024228115.1 of bacterium. NCBI lineage: Bacteria > bacterium. Next base: position 2,760 of record JAAETT010000303.1, on the reverse strand, counting down.
CAGCGCGCCCTCGAAGGCGGTCGAGGTCCGCGACTACTTCAAGGAGCACCCCGCTGGGCTGACCAAGCCAGAGATCACGGAGCCGCTCCACGACTGCGGCGGCGCCATCAGCGTCGACAACCTCGTCCCAGGCGGGCTCCTGGAAGTGTTCGCCGACGGTACCCTCGTCGGCGATGCTGCCGGCTGCGGAGCCGGCCAGTGGACCTTCGTCACCCCCGTCTTCGCCAAGGGACAGCAGGTCCACGCGCGAGAGACACTCTGCACCGAGGTCAGCCCGAATTCGGATAAGGTACAGGTCCTGGCGGATCCGTCACCGCTGCCCGCCCCCACTGTCGGCGATGTTTACGATGGCTCCACCCATGTCGCGGTCCACAACATCGTAAACGGCGCCATGGTCACGGTACAAAACGGCCCCACGCAGATCGCCGGACACTACTGCGCCGGCGGTGGGCAGATCTTCAAGCTGAGTCCGGCACCGGCCGCCGGCGACGAACTGACGGCAATGCAGAAGCTGTGCGCCGACCCGAGCCCGCGCGGAACGACGACCGTCAAGCCCTGTACCGATCTGCCCGCCCCCAGGGTGATGCCCATCTGTGTCGGGGACCACTTCGCCACGGTCGGCGGGACGGCGCTCGACTCCCGCATCCGCGTCTACGCCAACGGCAACCTCGTCGGCGACGGCGGCGGCACCCGGATCAACCTCACAGCGACGATGGCCGGAGGTGAGATGATCACTGCCACGCAGAGCCTCGGCACCTGCGTGAGCCCTTCGTCGTCGGCAGTCAAGGTCGGCGAGGGCGCGGTGCGCACCAGACACCGCCTGACCATGAAGAACGGCCATGAGTTCTTCGTGGCCGAGACCGGTGAACAGGCCATCGAGGGGCTGGTCTACCCGAGAGGCAAGAACTGCGCCCCCGCCTTCATAGCCAACAAGCTGGATGGAGCCGAGAGCGTCAATGTGCAGATCATCGCCCCCTCGGGCGACGCCGCCGCGACAGTGCCGTTGGTCGCCTCCGGTGCGCTCTGGGTCGGCGCGTGGGATTGGACCAGCACGTTGTGGACCGCGGTTCCGCAAGGTATCCCCGTCGGACGCTACTTGGCCAAGCTGATCGTCGACGGAACCGCGGCTGAAGAGATGCGGTTCTACGTCATTTTCAACCCGTCGGAGGTGAACGCTCGTGAGGAGTACGCCCTCAGCGACAAGGGAGAGGTCGCGCCGTGGTTCTACCCGCCGAAGGGCGGACAGTCGCGGGCCAAGCCGTACTACCTGCACCCGGACGACGCACGGATCTTCGACGAGGCCATGCAACTCGTCAACAAGCAGACAAGCGCCTACCAAGCGAGTTCTCTCCTCATGGACTGGGTCGTCCCGCAAGGTTCGGACTACTGTGATGAAGGGGGGGGGTACCCCAGCACAGTCACCAAGCGCTTTGTCTACTCGATCTGCACGAGCGAGAGCGACACCCTGGATCTGTTGGCCCGGTCGGACAAGCTCGCGCAATGCGCCGACTCCGCCGCGATGTTCGCCGCGCTGCTGCGCGCCGTCGGCATCCCGGCACACCCTACAACGGGCGATGCGGCCCGAGAGCAAGGAGCGATCAACTGGGGTTTCGACACGTGGACCGAAGCGCGGTTGGATGGACCCGCCGGAGAGCAGTGGTACGTGTTCCACCCCCATGATCCGCCCAACGGTTACGGTCCGGTGTCTCAGCTCAGCTTCGGGATGAACCACCAGTGGGCCAAGAAGTCCGTCAACGACGTCACCATCTTCGCGAAGGAGTCGTGGGACCCGATGGAGGTCGCCGACGGCGACTCTGATGTGAAGATGACATACGGCACGCCCTGCAAAGAACCCGATCAGAGCTTCACGCTGATTCGTAGCTGGATCCAGCACATCTGCACATCGAGTTCCTACGGACAGGGGTACTGGGGCAAGGGACACTGGACCTGCTCTCCCCCCAAGAACTCCATCGTGCGCGCCGAGGTGGCACGCACCGAGCACCGCCCAGGCGACACCGTCGAACTGACTGTCGTCGTTGAGAACACGGCCGGTGAAAGGATGGATGAAACACTCGAGATCGCCGTGGTCGAGGACGTGCCGCAGACCAAGCGCTGGCCGGACCGGACCCTGAAGAGCTGGACAGAGAGGGTCCGCCTACGCCCCGGCAAGACCCAGAGCTTCGCCAGAAAGGTGCATCTGCCCCAGGACGCGGCAGGAGACCATGTATTCGCCGTTGTCGCCTCGATGCCTGAGGTCAAGGACGCCTATGCGATCACCGAATTTTCCGTCGCGCCCGCCTTTGAGTGGACGCTCGATGCCCCAAAGTCGGCCAGCATCGGCGGGGAGTTCGACGTGAAGTTGACACTACAAAACAGCGGGCAGACGGCGATCCGAAAGGTCACGGCCGCAGCCGACGTCCCGTTGCACATCGAGGCGAATCCCGGTTTCGAAGGAGAGGCCATGATCGAGCCCGGCACGCGAAAGACGCTGTCTTGGACGATGCGGGTCCTCTCGCGCAGTGCGGTTACGCAGCTCCGACTCCGCGTCAAGTCCGAGAACGGAGGCTCGATCGAGATCGTCCACGCGATGCAGATAGCGCCGGCGGAACGCAAGTAGCCTGTCCATCGTCTCTATTCAAATCTCCCTCTAGGCAGCCCTCCGGAGCTCTCGCGAGTAACGATGGTGCAGTCCTCCGACCCGCGAAATCGCGACGACCTCTCCCATTCTTCGCGGTTCGCTCGGCCGCTTTTCGGGAGTGT
>JAAETT010000302.1 GCA_024228115.1 bacterium | reverse complement strand
GCTCTACCACCACCAGAAACCGTAGGGAACCGTGGTTCACAACCCAAAATTATGACCCCAGCAAATATATCACATATAACAAAGGAAAGTAGTTTTTCTGGGCAAATCAATGTCGGGGATTCGGAGTCTGGTATTGTTTTTGCTCAAACACCATCAGAAGCCATATGGAACCATGGTTCACAACCCAAAATTATGACCCATGCAAATATGTCACATAGAACAAAGAGAAATAGTTTTTCTGCGCAAATCAAGGTCGGAGATTCCGAATCTGGTATTGTTTTTGCTCGAACACCATCAGAAACCATATGGAACCATGGTTCACATACCAAAATTATGACCCATGCAAATATGTCACAGAGAACAAAGGAAAATAGTTTTTCTGAGCAAATCAAGGTTGGGGATTCCGAATCTGTTATTACCGTGCGCGTCAGCGCACGGTACAAGGGTGGTTCTGGGGATAATACACAGGAAACGTGTCTGGATGTTACTGGGTGTGTGTGTGTGTGAAGTTTCAGATCTCG
>JAAETT010000301.1 GCA_024228115.1 bacterium | reverse complement strand
GGTGACAGTCTGTGCGGTAGAATCCGGCTTCATGAAGGGGCCCTTGTTGAGGGGAAACGGGTGTCGCAACACGTTTCTACCGCAACTGGGGCCTTCTTCAATTCAAGAACGAGACTTCTTCATGAATTTTCCGGGCTAGACGGGCGAGAACGACGACTCAAGCCTCGACTCCGCGCTCCGATGCAGATGTATGGCCGGCGGTAGGATCAAAGGGGCTGTGCTCGCGGGCGGCATGGAAGAGCTGAAACGGCTGCAAGAGGAGGGGCGGATCTCCCAGGAGCAGCTCGAGAACGCTCTCGATGCGGAAGACCTTCGCCTTCTCGATTGCAAGGTCGACCCGGCGGCTTGGTATGCGGTGGCCATCGCGGACCGGGTCGCGCTCCTGCTCTTCGAAATCGATGGCGGTGGGCGGATCGAATACCTGCACGATCGCGGCCGGATGGCCGCAGACCGCTTGATCGCCAGCGGGCTCTACCAACAGCTCGATTCCCTGACCGATGGCAAGGCAGCCTCCATGAGCGAACTGCGCTTGTTGCTGCGTCTGGTCGTCAGCGTTCAAGGCGCCCTCTTCGACGTGGGTCGTTGGTCCGTGGATACGGATGAGAAGAATCCGGCCCGACTCAAAGTGACGGTCGAGGATGCCGCTGCGTTTCCCGAATCGATGCGGCACAACGTCGCAGGCTTCTTCACACGCGCAGGGGAAGAGGCCGGCCTGGATTCCGGCTGGATCTCGGAGCGGCCGCGGCCGGATTTGATGATCTATCGGATGGACAAGGACTACGAAGCTCCGACCCGGGAAGAGGCCGGCGCCGTTCCCTAGGCTCGTCCCATGCCCCTCCGAGATCTCGAGCTCTCGTCGCGAAGGCGCCTCCCGGCGCGCCTCCTGCGAGCCCAGAGCGTCCGCTCGAGCGGGCCCGGCGGCCAGAACGTCAACAAGGTCGCCACCAAGGTCGATCTTTCGCTCGATCTGGAGGGCACGGAGCGCTTGCTAGGCGCGACGCCGACCGCCCGCATCCGCCGCAAGCTGGCCTCGCGCATCGCAGCCGATGGCCGCCTCCACGTTCAGGCGGGTCGCGCGCGAACCCGCGGACGCAATCTCGAGGCGGCCCTCTCCCGGTTGGAGGACCTCCTGCGTGAAGCGCTCGAAGTTCCCCGACAACGCCGGGCAACCCGGCCTTCGCGAGCGAGCCGCGAGAGGCGCCTCACGGCGAAGCGCCACCTCGCCGAAAAGAAACAGTCGAGATCGCGTCCGGACGAGTAGGACCCGCCCACCGCTCACGCCGCCTGGGCGGCAGATCAATTCCAATGGAATGTGACGTCGACCTTCGTCTCCGGGTGGAGGCTGTTGTGAACCGGACAGGTGTGGGCCGTGCGCTCGAGAACACGGCGGGCGCTCTCGGGGATTCCAGCCGGTAGCTCGATCTGGACGTCCAGGCGCCCGATGCGTCGCGACGGATCGGCGACCATATGCTTCTCGACGCTCGCCGTCGCGCCCTCCAGCGGCCACTCGTGGCGGCGAGCGACGATGCCCATCACGGTGAGCATGCAACTGCCGAGCGCCGTCGCCAGGAGATCCGTCGGAGAGAACGCCTCACCACGCCCCTCGTTGTCCTTGGGAGCGTCGGTCTCGAGCGTTGCGCCCGAGGGATGGCGGGCGCTCGAATGAAGCTCCCCTTCGTACCGCATCTCGATTCGGACCATGCTGTCTTCCCTTCCTGATGTCAGAGGGCGGCGTAGGCCGCATCGATGAGTGCGAGCGCCCGGTCATCGAGCAGGATTCGCGGGCCCATCCGGTTCATCACGTAGCCAATGCCAAGGCGCCGCTGCGTATCGGCGAGCCCCACCGAACCACCGGCGCCAGGATGACCGAAAGCCCCATCGTTCGGCCCGAAACGGGCCATCCTTTCGTCCTGGGAGAGCATGAATCCGAGCCCGAAGCGCGTGGAGATCCCGAGCACCGCGTCGGGCCCATGAGACTGCTCGGTACGCGCCGCCTCGATCGATTCGGGGCTGATCACACGACCGTCGTTCAGCGCGACGATGCCGTAGAGCTTCGCGATCGCGCGGGCAGTCGCATGTCCGTTGGCACCTGGAATTTCAGCGCTCCGCCATTCCGGCACGTTCACCCCGGCCATCATCGAGGGCGGATTTCCGAACGCCCGCGCCGTCATGCCTTCGAGATCGGCCATGATCCTCTGCCCCATCTCCAGGGCGTCCTTGTCATCGGGGCCCGGCATCGCCATCGGCCCCATTTCCGCGACCCGGCCGTGTTCCGCCTCCGCAAGCCCAATGTGGAAATCGAGGCCGAGGGGCTGGGCGATCTCCTCGCGAAAGAACGTCCCCAGGCTCTTGCCGCTGATGCGACGGACGACCTCGCCTACCAGCCAGCCATAGGTGAGCGCGTGGTAGCCGTGCTCCTCGCCAGGCGTCCACCACGGCTCTTCAGCGGCCAGCGCGGTGGCCATGGCGTCCCAGTCGTAGAGAGCTTCCCCCGGAAGCACCTCGCGTACCGCCGGCAACCCGGCCCTGTGGGAGAGCAGCCAGCGAACCGGGATCTCCTGCTTCCCGGCGGCAGCGAATTCCGGCCAGTACTTCGCAACCGGTGCATCCAGATCGAGCTTCCCCTGATCGACGAGCCGATGCGCACAGAAGGCCGCTGCCCCCTTGGTCGTCGAGTAGACATTCACCAGGGTGTCCCGCTGCCACGGCTGGGTGCGGGCCTGATCCGCGAAGCCGCCCCAGAGGTCGACCACCGGCTCCCCGTCGAGGAAGACGCTTACCGCAGCACCGATCTCGTCTCGCTCCCGGAAGCCTTCTTCGAATACGGCGCGCACGCCATCGAAGGCCTCGTGGCAGCTCCCTTGTAGTTCGCCCATGGGGTCTCCCTCGCGCAGCTGGGTCCGCGCTCATTGATCATCCACCTCGTCGGAACCTCAGCCGATCTGAGGCCACTCCGGATGCCAAGGCCGTTCGCGTTCGAACGCCAGGGCGGCACGCAGCACCAGGTCGTCCCGATGCCGGGGGCCGACGATCTGAAGACCGATCGGAAGACCGGCCTTGGAAACGCCTGCTCGAACCGTCGCCGCCGGATGCCAGGACATATTGAACGGGATGGTGAACGCCGCGACGCCGGCCGCGTGCTGTTTGCGGCCCTCGGTCTCTTCCGGGAACGGTCCCCGAGCCGGCGGCGGGTCGTAGGGCACGGTGGGCGTGAGAAGGAAATCGACTTCATCGAATACGCGGGCGCACCATTCGTTCAGCTGCATGCGTTGTTCGGAAATGCGGCCCCAGATTTCGGGCGTCATGGCATCCGCCGCCTGGACACCGCGGATGAACGTTCGACCGAACTCCTCTTCTCGCTCCGGCAGGTACGAACCCAGCGGGCCGGCCATCTCGAAAGCGCCGAGCAGGCCCCATTCGCGGCCCATTCTGGGCGGCCCGCCCTCGACCGGCACCAGCGTGTGGCCAGCCGTCTCGAAAGCCTTCACCGAATCGTCGAAGCAGGCGGCCACATCGGATTGGACCACCGCATAGCCGAGATCCGGTGAGACGCCGAAGCGTGTCCCCGCCGGCAGTTCTTCTGCGAGGGCCTGGACGTAGGAGATGCCGGGGTCCGGCAACGACTTCGGATCACACGGCGACGCCCCGGCCACCTGATCGAGGAAGAGTGCACCATCGGCGACGGTCTTCGTCGTCGGTCCGTACACCGATGTATCCCCGTAGTTCCATTGATGCATCGGGCCGCGGGGAACCCTGCCAAAGGAGACCTTTAAACCGAACGCGCCCACGAAGCTGGCGGGAATGCGAATCGAACCGCCGCCATCGGAGGAAGTCACCAGAGGGCATACGGAAGCGGCGAGCACTGCAGCCGATCCGCCACTCGAACCGCCGGGCGTTCGCTCGAGATCCCAGGGTGAGCGCGTCACGCCGTAGACGAGATTCTTCGTGATCGCCGTGTAGCCGAACTCCGGTGCGTTCGTCTTTCCGACCAGGATCGCACCCGCATCCCGCAGCCGACCCACCTGGGTACTGTCGTGATCTGCAATGCGATCCTTGTAGATCAGGCATCCCTCGGTGTGGGGAAGACCTTCGGCAGCCTCGAGATCCTTGACGCCGAGCGGCACCCCTTCGAGGGGCCGCGCTTCACCGCGGGCGATGCGCTCGTCGGCAGCGCGGGCATCGGCGAGGATCGCCTCGCGATCCCGCAGCGCCACGAAGGCATTCAGATCCGCGTTGGTGGCATCGATGCGCGCCAGCACGGCTTCGCCGAGCTCGACGGAGGAGAGCTTCCGTTCGCGCAACGCGGCAGTGAGTTCGGTGAGCGAAAGATCGAGGGGGGTCGTCATCTAGCGAGTGTAGACCGTTCCGATGGGCCCGGGCGACTGGAGTCCGGAGTCGACCGATCGCCCTGGATTGGCACCTGGCCGCTTCGCGAACGTCGCGGCACGGCCCGAGCGCATCCGGAACCCAGTAAAGGTCGGCAGACAGGTGAGCCTTGCCGTTTGTATCTGGCCACAGAAACTGGCGGCGTGCTGCCTTCTGCCGCCAACTGAATCTGGGAGGCCGGGAATCCGGGAGACGCAAATGCAACCGCCGGCCAAGTCCCGGGAATCAGCGGGGCGCTTCGGTCCGGCCGGGCAGATCAACCTGGATCACGGTACCCCCACCCTCCCGTCCCAATGCGCGCGCTTCTCCTCCGTGGTGGCGTGCCACCTGCCGCACGATGGCAAGGCCAAGACCCAACCCGCCGGCCGCTCCACTGCCGCGGGTAAAGGCGTCGAAGACCGCATGTTGCTGCGCTTCGGGGATGCCGGGCCCGCGGTCAGCGACGGAGATGCGCACGCCGCGCCCGTCGGCGAGTGGGCCGATTTGGATCTCTACCTGGCAACCCGGCGCGTGACGCTCGGCGTTCGCAATCAGGTTGCGAAGCAAGTGGCGCAGGCTGCGTGCATCGCCCAACAACGTGGGCACACCCTCCGCGGGGCCAACGACTTCGATCTCCCCTTCCGCCCTGGCTGCTTCTTCCGCCGCCAGGGCAAGCAGGTCCACCCGTTCGTAGCCGGTCGTCGGCTCGAGCATGTCGAGCCGGCTCACCACCAGCAATTCCTCCACACCGGCATCGAGCTCGGCGACGTCATGGGCGACCTGCCGGCGGAGCTCCGAAAGCCGCTCCGAGGAGAGATCTGTACCGCCTCCCAGGATTTCGACGGCGATGCGCAGGCGTGCGAGAGGTGAGCGCAGCTCGTGGGACGCACTAGCAAGGAGCGTCCGCTGCGCCTCGACCAGGGATTCGATGCGCTCTGCCGTGCGATTGAACGATTCGGCGAGCCGTGCCACCTCGTCTCGTCCCTCGATCTGCGCCCGTGCGGTCAGCTCGCCTTGCCCGAATGCATCCACACTCGTGGAGAGGCGCTCGAGCCTCCCGGTGATCCCGCGTGCAACCGGATAGGCACCTACACCAAGCGCCAGAGCGAAGACGCCGAGCGCAAGCAGCGCATGCCAACCGGGGCCTCGGCCGTGGGCCAATCTGAGCACCACCCAATGCCCGCTCGAAACGTGAACCGCCGCTGCTGGGGGCCCCCGGAAGCCGCGGCGCAGCCAATGCGCGCCCTTCTCATCGACGCGCGGAGCGGGCACGAACGGCCCGGCCTCGGCCAGACGGCGTCCCTCCAGGTCGAAGACGGCAATGCCGGTATCGAAATCCCGTGCCAGGCGCTCCACACGTGCCGGCAACGTCCCGGGATCCGCTCGCTCGGGAAAGACCAACAATTCGGCTGCCGTCGTGAGTTCTGCAAGCGGCCGCGGGGCCGATTCGCGATCGATCGCCCGGAACAACAGCGCGGAGAGAACGAAGAAGATCAGCACGACCGCCAGGAAGGCCAGGTAGATACGTAGGGAGAGTCGGCTCATAGGTCAGGCTCGTCCTGCTTCGACGCGAACACGTAACCCGTGCCGCGCACCGTCAGGATCCGGCGAGGTTTCCGGGGATCGGCCTCGATCGCTGCGCGGATCCGCGAGATGTGAACGTCGATACTTCGATCGAAGGCCTCGAGGTCGTGACCAGCGAGCCGGGTCATGATCGTATCGCGACTCAGCACTCGCCCGGGATGCTCAGAAAGCACACAGAGCAAGGCAAACTGGTGACTCGTGAGTTCTCGTTCCTCGCCATCGATCCGCACCTTCCGCGCACCGTGATCGATCTCCAGACGACCGAAGCGTTCGATCTTGTCCGCTCCGGGCTCGGCACGCCCCCGCCGAAGAACCGCCCGCAAGCGAGCCAGCAGTTCCCGGGGATTGAAGGGCTTCGGCAGGTAGTCGTCAGCCCCGAGCTCGAGACCGACGATCCGGTCGGTCTCGTCCCCACGCGCAGTGAGCATGAGAACCGGCAGCGCTGCCGCCACATCCCCGGCCTCTCCCGCTCGGATTCGTCGACAGAGATCGAGGCCGTCCCCATCGGGGAGCATCACATCGAGAATCAGGAGATCGTGGATGCCCGCAGCGCTGACCAGGAAAGCCAATCCATCCGCCACGGTTCCGCGCGCATCGACCTCGAAGCCTGCTTCACCGAGGTACTCCACGAGCATCCGCGAGAGCTCCACGTCGTCATCGATGAGCAGGATGCGAGGCACCATCCCAAGACCGTGCTCCGACTTCTCGTCCGGCGCCAGCCCCGCTTCAAGACCTGCGCGCATTCCGCGCTGCACAACCCGCTCTGCGCATTCCGGGATCGCCGCACGGCCGGCCCGGGCCCGGCCGTGGGTCCAATCCCAGCTCAGTGCCAGCCGTGTCGGCGGCCGTGACGTCCCCGGCGCTTCTCGTGCTCGGCGATCAACGTCGCGCGCTGCTCGGGTGTAAGGACTTCGGCAACCTGAACGAGCGCGTCCACGACCTGCTTGGAGCCATCCTCCATACGGCCGAGTGCTTCCCCGCGCAGCCGTTCGAGGGCGTCACGGTCGACCACCTGGCTCGAAAACGCTGCAGCGAACTCCGCGCGATGGGCCTCGTGCCCTTCGTGGAGGCCGCGCATCTGCTCGATGGCTCCCTTCGCGATGATGGCGATCTCGTCGAGCTGTTCATCGCTGGGATCCGCGCTGCGCAGCATCCAACGTGCACCGTGGCGGAGGTGATCCAGATCGATCTCCTCGTCTCCGTGGAGCATGCCATGAGGGCCCGGGCCGTGATGGCGGCCACAAGCACCCGCCGTGACGACCATGAGGCCAAGAAGCCCGACCACCGCCGAACCGATCCAGAATCTACGTCCCATGTGATTTCCTCCCGAGCGCATGTCAAGAGTATCGGCGGGAGCGATGTCGGGAGATGTTCGCGGAAGTAAAGAAGTGTAAAGCCGGGGCTAGCGTGCTGTCGTCGCGCGTAGCGGAAGTCCTGCGGCCTGGTACACCCGGTCGATCGTCTTCATGTTCCCGAGCGTATCCGCCCGGCCTCCGAAGGTCGGGGCGTAGGGTGCACCTTTCTCGAGCAGCTTCAGGAAGGCCTCGAGCTGGTAGGCGAAGGTAGGCCGACGACTGAGCTCCTGACGCATCGGTTCGTATCCCTCCAGCGTCAGCGTGATCTCGTGGCCAATCATCGGCGCCTGGAAACGCGTTACCTCGAGCCGCCCCTGCGGGCCCCTTGCCCTGAAGACACTCTCGAAGGGCGTTCCCCGGCCCATCCCCGCTCTCATTCGGCCTACGGCTCCGCTCGGAAAGCGAAGCTCCGCCTGCATGTGCGCATCAATTCCAGGAGGGCCCTGTTTGGCTTCGGCCGTGATCTCTTGCGGTTCCTGCCCCGTTGCCATGCGCAGCACGTGGAGCGTGTAACAGCCGAGATCCATCGTCACGCCGCCGGCAAGGGATAGATCGAAGCGGATGTCTTCTTCTGGAATAGGCGCAGTAAAGACGGCCTCCAGTTCCTCCAGCGGACCGAGCAATGAACCGCCCTCCCCTGTTCCGCGGCAGACCTCGATCAGATGCTGCGCCACCGGGTGGTAGGGATAGTGGATCGCCTCCATCAACAGCAGGCCGTGGCGCTCGGCCTCGTCGAAGAGCCGTTCTGCTTCTGCGGCGTTCGCGGCGAGCGGCTTTTCGCAAAGCACATGCTTGCCTGCACGCAGCGCCTCCAGGGTCCAGTGGCCGTGAAGCCCATTCGGGAGCGGGTTGTAGACGACGTCGACATCGTCTCGGGAAAACAGCTCCGCGTAGGATTCCGAAACGTGGGGGATGCCTCGGGCTTCCGCGAAAGCGCGTGCCCTCTCGGGCTCCCGCGCCGCGACGGCCACGACCCGTGCACCCGTGTGCTCCGCGCAGGGATCAACGATGGCCTTCGGTGCGATCCGCGCTGCGCCCAGGATTCCGAAACCAACGATGCTCGAAGGGTTGGATTGCATCTGGAGAGCCTAGGCTACGCTGCCAGCCACGAGGAGGACCCATGACCGATCGAAGCCGATTCAACCACGAAACCACGACCGATCAGGTGCTCGAGGGGATCGACCTCCGGGGCAAGGTGGCCATCGTCACGGGCTCCTCGGGTGGGCTCGGAGCGGAGGCAGCGCGAAGCCTGGCTTCGAAGGGTGCGGCCGTGACGATCACCGCCCGGGATCTGGCAAAGGGCGAATCCGTCGCCGAGAGCATTCGCTCCAGTACCGGAAATGCGGCAATCGAGGTGCGACCCCTCGAACTCGGTTCACCCGAGAGCATTCGCGAATTCGCCAAGGGCTGGCTCTCCGAGCACGGTGAGCTGCATATCCTGATCAACAACGCGGGCGTCATGGCGAGCCCCCTTGGGCGCACGGAGAGAGGCTTCGAACTCCAGTTCGGAACGAACCACCTCGGACATTTCCTGCTCACCGGCCTCCTCACCCCCGCTCTCATTGCGGGAGCACCCTCCCGGGTGGTGTGCGTCAGCTCCGGGGGCCACCGGTTCTCGCCCGTCGTGTTCGAAGATCCGAACTACGAAAGCCGCGCCTACGACAAATGGGAGGCCTACGGGCAGGCCAAGACCGCCAACATCCTGCATGCCGTTGAACTCGATCGTCGGCTCAAGGGCAGAGGCGTTCGCAGCTATGCGATCCATCCCGGCGGCATCATGACGGAGCTGGGGCGACACCTCGACGCAGAGGACATCAAGATGCTCACCGAGCGATCCTCGAGCGCAGGCATCCAATGGAAGGAGGTTCCGGCGGGCGCAGCCACGGAGGTCTACGCCGCGACGGCTCCGGAGTTGGCCGAGACGGGCGCCGTGTATCTCGAAGACTGCGGGATCGCCGACATCTCGAATGACATGGAGCAATCCGGTGGCGTGGCGGCCTACGCACTGGATACGGACAACGCGAAGCGTCTCTGGGAGATCTCCGAGGAACTCCTGGGCGAACGCTTCGACGCGTGACAAAGAGCAGGCCCGGCCTCGAGGAAGAGGCAGGGCACGGCGCCTACGCGAGCTCTGCGATGACCGGAGCGTGGTCTGACGCCGTCAGGCCCTCCTGCTTCTTGCGGTAGTCCCTGTCGATCATCACCTCGCGGGTCCGCTCGCGCACCTCTGCCGTCCCCAGCACGAAGTCGATCCTCAAACCGTGGCCTCGGTGAAAGGAGCCGCCCCGGTAGTCCCACCAGGAGTAGGCCTGTTCGTCGGGATGGAGCACGCGAAAGAGATCCGTCCAACCCTGTTCGGCGAAGCGGCCCATGCGCTCCCGCTCGGCATCGGTATGAAAGATGTCGCCAGCAAATTTCGCCTCGTTCCAGCTATCGAGCCCGGTCGGGCAGATGTTGAAGTCACCGCATACGACGGACGCCCCGGCGGGCGAGCCCAGATGATCGGCCAGGGCGTCGAACCAGACGAGCTTGCGCGGGTAGTCGTCATGATCGGTGTTCTTGCCGTTCGGGCAGTAAACGGTGGTGAACGTCAAGCCATCCACCTCCGCCGTGATGAGCCGCGCACCGAATTCTTCCTGGCCCGGCAGGCCCGCTTGAACCAGTGTGGCAGGCTTTCGACTCAAGATGGCCACACCGTTCCAGGCCTTCTGGCCGTGCGTCACCGCCTGGTACCCGGCTTGCTCGAAGACGTCGTGGGGAAACTGGTCGTCTTGGAGTTTCAACTCCTGCAGGCCCACCACGTCGGGTTCACGAGCGGCCAGCCAGTGAAGCACGAAATCGAGTCGGGCCCGCATTCCGTTGACATTCCAGGTCGCGATCTTCATGAGAGGAGGATAACAGCGTTGGTTGGGGTTACTCTCGGTGCGGAGGTTCCAGCATGGGACTGTTGTCCAGAAAGACCGAGATGCCGACCCGGGAACACGCCCTGCCCGGCCGCGATGTGAAGATGCCGGTGGCGAACCAGCACACCGTGCTCCACAACCCCATCCTCCCGCCTTTCCCCGAGGCGCTCGAGTTGGCCATGTTTGGCCTGGGTTGTTTCTGGGGTGCCGAACGGATGTTCTGGCAGGCCAGCGGCGTGTGGACGACGGCAGTGGGCTACGCGGCAGGGCATAGCCCGAACCCCACCTACGAAGAGGTTTGCAGCGGCCTCACCGGGCATAACGAGGTGGTCCGCGTCGTCTTCGATCCGTCGCAGACATCCTTCGATGCCATGCTCGACATCTTCTGGGAGAGCCACGATCCGACCCAGGGCATGCGTCAAGGAGGGGATGTGGGGACGCAATACCGCTCGGGCATCTACGTCTACGGGGACGCGCAGCGACAGCAGGCCGAGGCATCCTGCGAGGCTTTTCGGAAGCGGCTTTCGGCTGCTGGCTTCGGCGAGATCACCACGGAGATCATCGACGCCGGCCCCTTCTACTACGCCGAGGACTACCACCAGCAATACCTGGACAAGAACCCAGGCGGGTACTGCGGCCTCGGAGGAACGGGGGTCTAGCCTGAACTATGCACGAAAGTTGGCTGAGAAGCTGGCTTTCCAATGTTTCAGCGTGCCGCGCGGCGATTGACGCTGACGGATCTCGTTTTGGGTGGTCGATGCCCATTCCGTGGCGCGAATGCGGAGTGTGCTTCG
>JAAETT010000300.1 GCA_024228115.1 bacterium | reverse complement strand
GGTGACAGTCTGTGCGGTAGAATCCGGCTTCATGAAGGGGCCCTTGTTGAGGGGAAACGGGTGTCGCAACACGTTTCTACCGCAACTGGGGCCTTCTTCAATTCAGGAACGCGACTTCTTCATGAATTATTCGGGCTAGGGGGCCGTTGCCGAAACGATTCCGGGTCCGCGACGCAGTGCTATCTGCCCGCGAGGATCCCGGGCCAGTTCTCGTCGGCGGCTGCGATGAAGCCGGGGATGTCCTTCTCCCAGCGCTCCTGAATGGCTCCGTTGTAGTTCAGGTAGAGCTTGCCATCGACGATCTTCCAGCGGCTCGGATCGGCGGATGCCGTCTTGCCCTGGCTGATTGCCCAAGCGCAGTAGCCGCCGTATTGCGGTGCGTGGGCTTCCGGGTCGGCCTGGAAACGTGCCTGGTTCTCGGCGCTGGAGAACCGCCAGGTGGCTCCGTTCCAGCTCAGCTCATGCTCATCAGAGCCTTCGACCGGCTGGCCGTTCGTGAAGTACGCGACCGGGTCGTAGCCGCCGAGAGCCAGCGAGCTGAAGCGGCCGGTGTAGACCGGGTCGACGGCCAGGGTCTCCGCCGGTACGAACAACACACCGGCCAGGGTCGAACACAGCAATGCAGCGGCCAAGGGACGCATCGACATGGGGGTCCTCCTCGCCCAATCCGATGCCGGGACCCAGGAGAGGTTACGCCTCCGGTTGGTGTTCTACTTCGAAGGGGTTGGGCCCCAACGGCCGGTTGCCTGCGAAATGCTGCACACGCGCAAGCAGGTCTCGGGCTGCGGTGCCGCAGTATTCCCAACCGCCGTCGATTTCCCGCACGATTTCGTCCACCCGCGGCACCTCGATCAGCGGGATGCCCACCAATGAGGGTTCATTGCGCAATTGGACACTCGGGGAAAGCGCTCCGCCTCCGAGAGGGCTCCGGCCCACCACGAGAGCCGCCGGAACTTCGCGCCTCGAGGCCCGAACCGCTTCTGTGGGTGTTTCGGCGGCCTGGGCCTCGAAGCCGCGAGAACGCAGCAGCAGGCGCAAGGCCTTTCGTACGGCCATGGAGTGGTCCACCACCAGGATCGTTCGCTGTTTCATGGAAGTCTCCCCAGGAGTAGGTGCTCCCAAGCCCAAGAAGGTGACGCGCGAGGCCAGGCGGGCGGCGCGTCAGGCGTAGTCGTGTTGGATCATGCGCAGCAGGTCGTACTCGAGCTCGGCCACGCGTCGGCCGCTGGCGGCCATTACGATCGATGGCACGACACCATCGATATGTGCCCGGGCCTGGCCGGCGAGGCCGAGGCCCCAGCTCAAGGTTCCGTGGACCTTCCACCAATGAAAGGCGTCTTCCCGCCACAAGCCGCCGGCCGATTCGTAGCCCGCCTGCAACGCCTCTCGGGAGCCGAAACCGCCGACCTCGAGATGGTCGTTCCGGAAGCGCCACATGCGCTGACAAAGCCAGGCCGGATCGCGCATCGGATCTCCGAGGTGGGCGAGCTCCCAATCCAGCGCCGCCCGCAGGCCGTCCGGGGCGACGATCAGGTTGCCATTGCGGAAATCGCCGTGCACGAGGCTGGCTGCGTCGGGAGGAGCCGGCGCATGACGCTCGAGCCACTGCAAGCCAAGCGTGAAGCTGGGAGAAGGCTGGAGGAGATCCCGGGCCAACGCTTCGAGGGTCGCGATGCCCTGGTCGATCGGGCTCTCGCCGGGGTCCGGGCGGAGGATGCCCGAGGGGACCCGAGTTGGATCGGCCGAATGCAGTTTGGCCAAGGCCTCGCCGCATTGGCGTGCGAGGCGCGGGCCGAGCGAGGGCTCGGCCTCGACCAGGCGAAGGACCTGACGGGGAATCGTTTCGCCTTCGATGCGGGAGGTGATGAAGAACGGCCCGCCTACGTAGGCCGGGTCTTCCCACACGCCATGCAGCTGGGGCACGGGCATGCCTTGATCGAAGGCCAGGCGCAGGCTCGCCGCTTCGACGGTCATCGCCATCACCTGCATCGCGGGATTCGGGATGATCGTTGCGACGAGCGGGAGCGTTTCGTTCTTCCGCGTGGCGTCGAACAGGATGTTGCGGCGGCGGGCTCCGGTGGTGGCCACGCCGATCTCGGAAACTTCGACGGGTGTCTGCCAGAGTTCGCCGAGGGCGCGTTCCAGGCCGCTCTTCAGATCCGGCGGAGGGCTCATTCCGGTAGCTCGCCCTCGAAATCGAATGCATCGTGGCCGGGTTTCGCGATGGCGAGTTTGCCGCGGACGATTTCGAGGAGGGCTTGCCAGGCTCGCCGCTCGAGTTCGGGATCCTCTGCCCGTTTCAAGGTCTTCACGAGTTCGCGGTTGAGTTCCAAGGTGTTCGCGCCTTCGGCCGCCGGGTGGTCCAGAACGGAGCGAAGCAGCTCTGCCTCCCGCTCGTCCTGGGACGGGCCGAGGCGGGCCTCTCGCTCCAGGATCCGACACAAATTCCCGGCCACGCGCACCTGGTGACGCACGGCACCCTGCGTTGCGGGCATCAGCTGCTCTTCCAGGAGGTCGGCGACGGTTTCGAGTAGCTCGGCGGAGGTCGGTCGATCCTGCATGGCGCGGTTGGAAGAACCCCTTGGGCGTCAGTGGACGGGGCGACGATGGTAGGGCAGGTACCCGTCTGGGGCTCAGCAGCGGCCGTCCGACGCAGCTGGATCTGCCGCTAGGTAGTTGGCGTGTTGAAGGCTGCGAGGAACGCGCACTCCGCCCCGGCATCTCGCCAGACCGGAATGTCGAGGTGGAGTTCAGCGAGGGCGGCGGTTCGAACGCCGCGGGCCAAGGCCGCGAGGGCGCGCGGTTCGCCGCCTCCAACCAGCAAATGAACGAGTTCACCGAGCCCCGGTTGGTGCCCGACGATGAGGACACTCCGGGTTTCCTCGTCGAGTTGGTGGATGAACTCGAGAAGATCCACCGGCTCGGCCAGATAGAGATCGGCCTCGATACGGAGGGTCGGCGCGTCCGTCCAGAGGGCTTCAGCTTGAGACAGGGTCTCACGGGCGCGCAGCGCGGGCGAGCAGAGCACGAGGTCAGGGGGGTCGCTGAGATGAGTCGCTGCCATCTCGGCCGCCGCTCGCAATCCCTTCGGTTTGAGTGCACGCTCGGCATCGGATTGGCGCGGGTCTCCCACGCTGGCCTTCGCGTGGCGCCACAGCCACAAGCGTTTCGTCGTCGGCGAATTCATCGCGCCGCTAGCTGGTCTCGTACTCGAGCATCCCCTCGGCGTTGCGATGCATCTCGGCATGGCCAGCGACGCGCAGATGCTCGAGGTGGGCGTAGGTTTCGCTCTCGGCCATCCCGCCCCAGCTGCGCGGCTTGAAGAGCTTCTCGGAGAATGCCTGCACGGTGGCTGAGCCGAGCTCTCGGCCGATGCGTTTCACCGTATCCAGCCGTTCGTAGTGGTGTTCCTTGATGGCTTCGGTACGGCCCTTCAGATCTCCGAACGGGTGGCCATGGGCGGGCAGGGCGAGATCGACGTTCTCAAGCGCACCGACAAGATCGAGGGAATCGAAGAAGTTGTCGAGGGGGTCCTGGGAGAGTGCCAGGCCGGAGATATGAGGCGTGATCGTCGGGAGCACATGATCGCCGGCGAGGAACAATCCCTCCTCCGGAGAATGGAGGCAGATATGGTCTTCCGTGTGGCCGGGCGTATGGGTCACGAACCACTCGCGCCCAGCCAGCCTGAGGACATCACCTGCGTGCACGGGCTTCGAGATCGTGGGAATGAAGGTACTGCCGAGCAAACGTGCCGCTCTCCATTTGAGCCGGATCCGAAGACCGGGTCGCGGCTGCTCGCCGCCCCACGGCGTCTTGTGGTTCCAGCCTCGAATCACCCGGCGGTGGTTCGCATCGTCCTCCGCAGAGGAAAGGTCCTCGACGGAAACCTCCGCCTGGTCGCTGGATTCGAGCACACCGAAGCGGAAATCTGCGTGGGCAACGACCTCGGCCCCGGCTTCCTTCGCGAAACGCCCGGCACCGCCGAAGTGGTCTGGATGCGAGTGGGTGACGATGACCGTGTGGACATCCTTCACCCGCAGGTCGGCCTGCTTCAGTCGTTCCTTGATCGCCTTCCAGGTCGCGGTGCCCGGAAGCCCGGGATCGACGATGGCGGCGCCTTCATCGTCGAGGAGTGCGTACATGTTGACGTGGCCAAGGCCCGGCATGCGGATCGGCAGCTGCATGCGAAGCACATTGCGCCCAACCTCTGTCACCTCAGTGCTCGCAGACTCCTGCTCTTGTTTCTTCGCCATGGCGGCCGAGGGTAGCGTGAAAAAGTCAACGGGCGGGGACGGAGTTGACAATTGACTTGTTGAAAGTGGGCAACGCCCCCTTTCAACAAGTCAATTGTCAACTCCGTCCCCGCCCGTTGACTTTTTCGGCACCCAGGGTTGTGGCGAGTTCCTTCAGGGCTTCGGTGAGGGCATCCCTTCGTTGGGGGGTGCGGGCGCCCCGTTCCCAGCGGAGACTCCGGATGTGGAGCACGCGGGCTCTGCGATCGAGCTTCGGGTCGAAGCGGGCGATCAGCTGGTCGCCTTGCAGGACCGAGAGCACATAGTAGCCATCGCGGCGTTTGGCTTCGGGGATGAAGCCCTCGAAGCGATAGGCGAAACCGAAGAGGCGTTCGGTTCGCTGACGATCGTGGAGGAGGGGGTCGAAGGGGCAAAGGAGCCTGAGCTCGTCCGGGGCTTGGCGGAGGCGGCCGATCTGCCGTGTGACCTGGGGGAGGGCAAACTGGGGGCCGCCCGCCTCCACTTCGACTTCGATCAACCGGCCGTCGCGAAGGGCGGCTTCGCACCAGCTCCGGGCTTCTGCGGCCGTGACGCCGCCCCAGAATTGGGCGAGCTCTCTGGGCCGAGCCGGCCCGAGCCTTTCGAGGGCAGCCGGGATCGCCCAATCGAGATAGCTCTCGAGTTGGACGCGGTCGGCGTCCTCGTGCTCCGGGTGAACGCGGTGGAAGAGGTCGTAGCGCTTCTGGAAACGATCGCGCCCGGCAATGGCGAGTTCGCCCGTGCGCCAGAGATATTCGAGCGCGTGTTTGGCGGGCTTCCAGCTCCACCAACCGTTCTTGGCTTGCCCCGGCGGTGCTTCAAAGTCTGATGAGAGCAGAGGCCCTTCCTGCTCGATGCGTTCGCGTACTTCTGCGAGTAGCGACGGGAAGCCGCGCGCGCCTCCACTGCGTTTCGCGAAACGCGCCCGTGTCAGGGTTGCGTAGCGGTCGAAACGAAACGTCCAATAGGGCAAGAGGCTCGTCGGCAGGACGGCGGCATCGTGGGTCCAATGTTCGAAGAGGCTGCGCCGGTCCTCGAGCAAGCGTCTCAACTGTGCGGGGCGGTAACCCCGAAAGCGCGCGGACAGGATCAGGTGGTGGGCCCGTTCCAGAACCTGGATCGAGTCCACCTGTACGAATCCGAGCTTCTCGATGCCACGCTGGAGGGCGGCAGGCGTCGTCTTTCGAGGCCGAGGCCGGGCGAAGCCCTGGCCTGCCAGGAAGAGCCCGCGGGCTTCGGCCAGGCTGATTTGCTGCACTTGCCCTCGTGGGTTTCCGCCCGTCATGCCTAGAGAATCCCCTTTTCGCGTAGGGCACTGATGCGGTCCCAGTCGTAGCCGGCCACGTCCATCAACACCTCTTCCGTGTGTTGGCCAAGCTCCGGGGCGGCTGTGCGGATGCTGCCAGGCGTCTCGCGCAGACGCACGGGAACGCCAAGCATCGAGGTCGGGCCATGCTGGGGATGGTCGACCTCAACGATGTAGTCATTGGCCTTTACCTGCGGATCGTCCGGCAGGTCGGCGACCGAGTTCAACACGGTGAAGATGAAATCGCCGGGGGCTTCTCGCAGCCGGCGGATCCATTCGTCTCGGGGTGCCGAGGCAAAGGCCTCATCGATGATCGCAACGCATTCGTCGGCATGCTCGGAGCGGGCGGCGATATCCGCAAAGCGTTCGTCCGTCGCCAGCTCGGGCCGGCCGATCGCCTTCGTGAATTCCGCCCAGTAGCGATCGGGTTGGAGCATGGCGAGGGCGAGCCACTCTCCGTCGCCGCACGCGTAGTGGTTCCAGAGCGGGTTGAAGGCCTGCTTTCGAAAGCTGCGAGGGAAGGGAATGCCGGCCATGCATAGCATCCCGAGGGAGAGCCCCTGGAGCCACATCATGCTGCCGAGATGCGAGGCATCCACGGCCTGGCCGATGCCATGTCGCTCGCGTGCCATGAGCGCAGCGAGCACGCCGTAGGCCATCATCACGGCCCCCATCTGGTCGGCGATGCCGCCGGCGATGCCGAGCGGCGGCATGTCCGGCTCGCCGGCTGCATTCATGATGCCCGAACGCGCGAGGCCCAGGTGGTCGAAGGAGGGATCCGCCCGGTCCGGTCCTTCGGGCCCATAGCCGGTTGCACTTGCGTAGATGAGCTTCGGGTTGATTTCCTTGAGCGCCTCGTAGCCAATCCCCAGCCGATCGGCGACGCCGAAGCGGAAGTTCTGCACGAAGACATCCGACTCACGGATCAGATCGAAGATGACCTGAACGGCTTCGGGCTTCTTCAGGTCGAGGGTGATGCTCTTCTTGTTGCGATTGTTGGCCTCGAAATACCAGTTCGGGCGTCCTTCTGCCGTGGAGCCGCCGACGGCCGCGAGGTAGCGGCCCGGGTCACCGCTGCCCCGCTGTTCGATCTTGATCACGTCGGCGCCCAGGTCGCCCAGCATGGCCGAGCAGACAGGGCCCTGTTGCCAGATCGTCCAGTCGAGGACGCGGATTCCTTCGAGGGGCATGGGCATGACGGGCTCCTATTGCAGGTCGTTCGGGCCTGAGAGACGGGTCGCCTTCGGGTTGCAGCGTGCGCCCACGAACCCGGCCGGTTCGGTGATTCCGTCCCTGGTTTCGGGATGAAGTGCGAGCTTAGCCAAGCCCGGGAGGGGATCGGTGGAAGGGGGCCAGCGTCGACGCCAGTTGTCAGGCTTTCCTCAGTCCGTGTCGGGTGGGGTGGTGCGCCGTTTCGACATCGGACCGTCGGCGCGCCACAGGTAACAGGAGTCCGGGAAGCCGCCCATCATGGTCATGTCGGGTCCGTCGCCCGGTTCCTCGCGGGTCTCGGGCTCGTTTCGTTGCCGGGCCAGTCGGGCCATCCAGCGGATCGACGTGGCCGCGAAGCATTGGATCAAGCAGGGCCCGAGGTTCAGCAACACGTCTCGCAGGGGGGCGTGCTCCAGGTCGTCGCTGAGGTGGTGGAGGATCTGCCGGGAGAATCCACGTAGCGCCGGCCCTCCGACCAGGGGCGCCACGCGTTCGGAGGAAGAACTCCAGCTTTCGTCGCCAAACTCCGCCCAGCTCCGGAGGCGTTCGGCTGCATCGAGCGCCCCCACGGTGTTGTCTGCGAGATCCACTCGCGCGAGGACGTGGATTTCGTGTTGGCGGGCGAGCCGATCGAAGAGCTGGCCGACCTTTCCGCTGGGGGTCATGTGGTAGTCCGTCAGTTGGGCGGCGAGATCCATGCTCTCATCGCCCGAGAGCAGGCCATCCAGCGTGAGAACCCGCTTGAAGAGAAGTTCTCCATCTTCCCGTTCTGAAAGACCTTTTGGTGCGACCGTTCTCTCGCGATCAAGGCTCGAAGGAAGGACCCCGCTCATCAGCTGTCCGAGAGTCAGCAGATGCGAGCAGCCAAGGGGACCGGCGAAGACCTTCCGTAGCCTGGCGGCGAAACCCGCGTCGAAGCGCGTGCCAACGAGAGCTTGGAGTCTTGGAGCCGGGTCTCGGCAGCACTCGCCGCGGGTCGTCTCCGCGTCCGCCTCGTAGGCGACCTTGGGCTGGTCGACCACGAGCCGGTGGAGTTCCCGGTCTCCTGCGCCGAGCCAGGCCGTGATCTTCATCTGGTGGATGAAGCCGGCGGTCTGCAAGTCTCCCGCGCCTGGTACGAAGCCGCATTTGCGCAAGTCGAGGATCTCGCCCTCCGCCCGCAGCGTGTCAGCGTCTTCGCGGAAGACCTCGATCACGAAAGTCCGGGTGTGAACGGGCTGGCCGCGCGCGAGAAGGCGGGCCGCGTCGACGGTCGGCTCGGAGAGACTCATGGGCGGCGGAGTATACGCGGGGTCTCCAAGCAGACGAAGCCGCGTGCTGACGGGATCCACACGTCCCCCGAAAAACGGGTGGGTGTGACAAAGGGGTGGACCCGGCCGCCTGGAGGAGCGGCCGGGTCCGTCGGGGGGGCTCTTGGGGGGGAACTCGTTGGTTCGTGATCCCTTGTAGAGCAAGGCGTGTGCCATAGGCAGCTTCGGTCCAACAAGCCCGAACTTCCACGAAGGGCTCCCGAGGAAGGCTCCGCCTCCGCTGCCGCGATTCGTCGCCGGGCTCGTCTCGTGTGCGCAGGTGGAGGCGGAACTGGCCGACATCGAATGGCTCTCTGGCACGCGAACCAGGTTGTCGGCAGCACCGACAACCTGGGTGTCGGCAGCGCCGACAACCGGGGTGCCGTCTACAGCCCGTAGCGCTTGATCTTCTTGCCCAGGCCAACGCGAGAGAGGCCGAGGTCTTCCGCGGCGCGGGTCTTGTTGCCTTCGTTGGCGCCGAGCGCCCGGCGAATCAGCTCTACCTCGAGGCGCTCCACCTGCTCACGAAGGCTACCGCTACCGGTGCCTCCGGGCGGCGCCGTGAGGCCCTGGGCGGGTTGCAACGCCGAGGCGGGAACATCCTCGCCCGGCCCGGTGAGCGCGATCGCCCGTTCGACGGCATTGCGAAGCTCGCGCACGTTGCCCGGGAACTCGTAGGTGGCAAGCGCGTCGAGGAAGTCTTCGCTGAGGGTGATCTGCCGGGCGTTCTCTTCCCCGAAGGCCTCGGCAAAATGCTGGGCGAGGAAGGGGATGTCGACCCGCCGGCGACGCAGGGGCGGCAACGCCAGGGTCAGCGTATTGAGGCGGTAGTAGAGATCCTGGCGGAACTCGCCGCTCTCGATGGCAGCCGGCAGATCGCGATGGGTCGCCGAAACGATCCGCACGTCCACGGGCTTCGATTCGGAGCCACCGATGGCGCGTACCTCGCGCTCCTCCAGGACCCGAAGAAGCTTCGTCTGGAGCGCCGGCGTGGTGTCGCCGATTTCGTCGAGGAAGAGGGTTCCGCCGTCGGCCTGCTCGAAGAGGCCCGTGCGATCCCGATCGGCGCCGGTGAAGCTTCCCTTCAAGGAGCCGAAGAGTTCACTCTCGAGAAGCGTCTCCGTAAGAGCACCGCAGTTGATTGCGACGAAGGGCCCGCTGGCCCGAAGGCTCTGCTCGTGCACGGCGCGAGCGGCGAGTTCCTTGCCGGTGCCTGTCTCCCCGAGGATCAAAACGGAGGTCTGGGTCGGCGCGATGCGCCGGATTTCTTCGGTGACTTCGCGCAAGGAGGCGCTCACGCCGAGCAGTGCCTTGGTCGGACGCTGCCCTTGGCGCGCGCCGGCACCGGGCTGGGCGGGTACCGCCAGCTGCAATGCGCGTTTCAAGGCCGGTGCGGGAGGCGGGTCCTGAAACCATGCGACCGGTTGCAACTTGTCGAGCCCACGAGCGAGTTCGGCAACGTCGCACAGATCGGATACGAGGATGACGCGTTCGGCGAGGGGTAGCTCGCGAAGCGCCAACAGCGCGTCGAGTGCCCCAGGCCCGTCGGCTTCCCGAAGGTGGGCGATGGCCACGGGTGCGTCGATCCAGGCGTTTCCGCTGCCCAGATCACACGGGGCGACCTGCCGGATCTGGAGATCGCCGCGGACCGCATCATCGAGCCACTTCGCTGCCTCCGGGTCGCGGCTCGCCAGCAGGACCACGGGCGTGGCCCCCGGAAACGGTTTCTCCCCCATGCGGGCTTCATCGGAGCGTCGGCTGCCGCGCCTGAGAAGCTGCTAGGGACCCAGGGTGCAGCCGTAGGGGGCTTCGTGGAGGGCAGTTCGATCGGCCAGGAGTGGCACCCAGGCGCGTACGCCTTCGCCTGACACGAGCACCTCGGCTTCGATGGATTCCATCGATGCCAGCATGTCTGCCCGGCACGAGGCGAGGCTGCGCTCCGCTACGAAGACGCACGAGCAGGCCTGCTTGGCCACGTAGCCGGCGCCTACCTCGGTCATGGTGCGCAGGTGCGGCAGGTACCAGGCTCCTGCGCCTGCGGCGATCAACAAGAAGCCCACGAGCAGGCGCTTCACGGCGCGGCCTGTGCGGGGAAGGCGGCGACCAACGCGGCCATCTGGGCGCCCATCCTGAGCCAATCGGTTGCGATCATCTCGCCGAGGCGCAGAACCATCAGGTCGCGTCCTGGAACGAGCGCGACGTACTGGCCACCGTTTCCGCTCATCTGGAACGCACTGCTCGGTGCGCCGGGCAGAGGATCGAATTGCTTTTCGCGGGCTGGAAGATTCAGCCAGAAGTGGGCGCCGTAGGTTCCGTTGTTGTCGACCGGTGCGCGGGTGCGCGTGAAGTCCACCCAACCTGCCGGCAGGATGCGCTGGCCGTCCCATTCGCCATCGCGCAGGTAGAGCAGGCCAAGGCGCGCCCAATCTCGCGCTGTCGCCCAGACGTGGCTGCCACCCACCAGTTGGCCGCGGCTGTCGGATTCGGCGACGAGGCTCTTGATGCCGAGCGGGTCGAGCAGCTCCTTTTCCATCCAAGCCCTGGTGGCTTCGCGGCCGGGGCCCGTAAGCCGTGAGACGATGCCGCCGAGGATTGCACTGGTTCCCGTCGAGTAAGCCCAGTGGGTCCCGGGGTCGTGCAGGAACGGAACGTTGGCCGCGTGGCCCGCCATATCTTGCGCGTTCGGGCCGAACAGGAGCTGGCCGACGAAGGCCTGGGGGTCGTCGCCGCCGTCTGCATTGTCGAGCCCGGTGGTCATGTTGAGCAGCTGGCGAAGGGTGAGGCGGTGACGAGGGTCGTCGGCTTCGCTCCAGGTCGGCACCGGAGCTGGAGCGTCGACCTCGAGCCGGCCGTCGCGCACGAGGAGCGCGACGAGGCCCTGCACGAAGCTCTTGGCCATCGACCAGGAATGAAAACGCGAATCCGGGCCAAAACCGTCGGCGTAGCGCTCGAAGACGATCTCGCCGCCCTGGACGATCAGCACGGCGCGGGCGTCCGGGGGCCCCCCGGCTGGCTGACTCTCGAAGATCGTCTCGACCGCCGCAGCCAGGGCCTCCGCATCGACGCTGGGTGCGAGTTCCGATTCCGGCCAGGCATCGCTTGGCCAGGCGGTCTGCGCTGGCTGCGAGGGCAGGGGAACCAGGGAGTCGGCAGCCCCAGCCGTGGGCGCGAGTAGAAGCAGGCTGGCGAGCATCAAGATGGGCACGACAGGAAGGTGGGCTGCCGGGGCCGGATCGACAAGGCGTGATTTCACCGCGGCAGGGAAGGGCCGTCTCCCATAGAATCGCCTCGCGTCGTATCCAGGGCGATCGAAGGGAGCCAACGTTGGAGAAGCTGATCTACCTCAGCTGGAAGCGCGATGGGCTGACGATCGAGGCTTACCGCGAACATCTCCTGGAGGAAGTCGCTCAGCGCATTCTGGCCGCAGGTGCTTGCGCACTGAATGTCAGCGTCGCCGATACCCAGCAGGCGATTCCCAAGCCGACCCTGCTGATGGGAGAGGGCGCCACGCTTTCCGCTGCGGTGGCGGTGTGGATGCAATCCCTGGACGATCGCGGCCCGGTGGAGGAAGCCCTTCGTGAGCAATCGGTTCGTCTGGATGGCTATCTCGTCACGGAGTCGGTTCCGCAGCCCTGTCTCGATCGCGATTGGGCAGATGGCGCGCCGAGCCCGGGAGTGACCCACTTCACCTGGTTTCCGAAGCCGGAACGCCTCTCGGACGAAGCGTTCTACCACGGTTGGCACGTGGTGCATACGCCCGCCTCGGCTGAGCTGCACCCGCTGCGCTGGGAATACGTTCGCAACGCGGTTGCGCGTGTCCTGACCCCGGGATCACCACCGATCCGCGCCATCGTGGCCGAGCGCTTCCGCGACATTCTCGACTACACGGACCCCTCCCGGCTCTACGGATCGCCCGAGGCCTTGAAGCGTACGGTCGAAGAGCTGCCCCTCTACGGAGACATGGAAGCGATGCACTCGACGCCGCTCTCCGAGGTGATCGTCAAGAGCCTGGGCAGCTAGCCCCAATCCGTCGTTGTGAGGTGAACGCCGGACATTGAAATGGCCCTGTGAGTGTGAGATGAAGGAGTTACAAGGCTTCTCCACCGACACCCAACAAGGCCACTTCAGTGCGATTGATTCAAGGCTCTATTCGG
>JAAETT010000299.1 GCA_024228115.1 bacterium | reverse complement strand
GGTGACAGTCTGTGCGGTAGTATCCGGCTTCATGAAGGGGCCCTTGTTGAGGGGAAACGCGTGTCGCAACACGTTTCTACCGCAACTGGGGCCTTCTTCAATTCAGGAACGCGACTTCTTCATGAATTATTCGGGCTAGGCGTCCTCGAATTTGGGCTCCCGCTTCTCGAGGAAGGAACGGACGCCCTCCTGGAAGTCGCGTGTTCGTGCGCACAGCACCTGATTGCGATCCTCCATGCTGACCACGGCGTCCATGCTGTTCATGTCGAGGCTGGCGTTCAGGGCTTCCTTCGAGAGCCGCAAACCGAGGGGAGATGTGCGCATGAGATCGGCCACCAGTCCGCGGGCCTCGTCCTCGAGCGCCTCATCCGGCACCACGGCTCCGACCAGGCCCAGCTCCCGGGCGCGCTCCGCATCGATGAAACGCCCGGTGAGGATCAATTCTGCGGCGACCGATGCTCCGATCAGGCGTGGCAGCAGGTAGCTGACCCCCACGTCGCAGCCGGACAGACCGAGCTTGATGAAGGCCGCATTCATCCGTGCCGATTCACCCGCGATGCGAAGGTCCGATGCCAACGCGAGCATGAAGCCGCCACCACATGCCGGGCCGTGCACGCACGCCACGAAGACCTGCGGCAAGCGGCGCATCTTCAGGGAGAGTTCCGCGATGTGATGTTGCCCGCGTAGCGAGGACGAAACGCTGCCGTCGCCGACTGGTCCCGCCTGCTTGAGATCGAGTCCCGCGCAGAAGGCCTTTCCCGCGCCTCGTAGCACGACGACACGCACCGAGGGATCTTCCTTGAGTTCGTCGTAGAAGGCGTGCAGCTCATCGACGAGCGTCGGATTGAGTGCGTTCAATGCCTCGGGGCGGTTCAGGGTGCACCAGATGACCGAGTCTTCGCGTTCGAGTTCGAGGGCTGTGTAGCTCATGGTCGCCATGCTACTCGGTCCAGAGCCATAACGCGGCGTAGGAACGCCACGGCCGCCAGGCCTCCGCGCGCGCTGTGGCATCGCGCTCGTTGGCCAGCTTGCGATTCGCACCCAGGGCTTTGCGAAGACCGAGGTCGCCGGCGGGAAAGACATCCGGATCGCCAAGGGCCCGCAGGGCGATCACCTGGGCCGACCACGGCCCGATCCCGGGCAGCTGGCAGAGTGCCTCCTGGACCGAATCCGGATCGTCCTCTCCGCCCAGCCGGACCTGCCCCTCCGCGACGGCTTCGGCCAGGGCATTCACGGCCCGGGCGCGCCCACCGGGCATTCCGATTCCGGCCACATCGACCCGGGCGAGCGCTTCCGGCGAGGGGAACGCCCAGTCGAGGCCTTCCGGGAGGCCTTCCAGCGGCTTGCCCGCCGCGCGAATCAAGCGTCCGGCCAGGGTCGTGGCCCCCTTCACCGAGACCTGTTGGCCCAGCACCACCCGAACGGCCATCTCGAAGGGCTCGAAGGCACCTGGCACGCGCAGGCCCGGCCGCGCAGCGATCGCCGGTGCGAGCCTGGGATCGCCGGAAAGGTCTTCGGCTACACGCGCCGGATCCGCGGCCAGATCGAACATTCGACGCACGCGCTCGACGATGCCTGCAAGCTGGGCCGGAGCGACGCCGATGCAGCGGAGTTGCAGCGCCGCTTCGCCGGGGATCGGCTCGATCTCGATCCAACCCGGAGTTTCGCCCCCCGCGACGGCTCGGAGATAGCGACCGTCGTCGATCGTCTCGACGCCCGGCAAGAGCCGCGGAGTCAGGAAGGTCAGCAGATCCGGAAACTCGAGAGGGGCCCGGTAGGGAAGCCGAAGCCTGGCCTCACCAGCTGGCGCGCCCGCTCCGCGCCGTAGCCGACGCAGCTCGCTAGGCGTGCGCTTGAAGGTCTGCTGCAGGGTTTCGTTGAATTGGCGCAGGCTGCCGAAACCGGCAGCGAGGCTGATATCGGTCATCGGCCAATCGGTTTCATCCAACAGGCGCCGAGCGAAGTGGGTGCGCCGGGTACGCGCGAGGGCATTCGGTGTCGCGCCAAGATGGGTCGTGAAGAGCCGGCGCAGATGACGCGCGCCGACGCCCAGCCGGGTGGCCAGATCCTCGACGCTGCCGGAATCGAGAGCACCTGCCTGGATCAGCTGCAGGGCCCGGTTCACGGTGGCCGAGGAGCCGGCCCATGCGGGAGTCCCGGGCGCGGTTTCCGGCCGGCAGCGGCGACATGGCCGGAAGCCAAGCGCTTCGCAGGCGGCAGCGGTCGGGAGGAACTGCACGTTCTTGGTTCGAGGCATCCGGGCGGGGCAAACCGGTCGGCAGTAGATGCCGGTCGTCGTCACGGCCGTGAAGAAGCGTCCGTCGAAGCGGGCATCCCGGGCACGAAGGGCTCGCTCGCAGATGGACCGGTCGAGGTGCATGTTCTCGTGATACACCGGCCGGAGCGTTCGGGCTCGCGGAAAACGGCTGTGCTCCTGGAGCGCCCCTGGAGCCACTGAGGTAGCGTCCCCCGCCATGCCTCGCCCCGGCTCCCCTTCTCCGGCTGCCCGCGCCGTCGCGGCGATGCCCAGTTCCGTCTACTCGCCCCTTGCCGCCCGGGTCCGAGAGCACCAGGGGCCGGTCTACCCCTTGAACGTTGGCGATACCTGGATGGAGCCCTTCGAGGGGGGGCGAATGGAAGACCTCCACACGGCGGATCTTCCCGGCCTCCACCGCTACTGCGAGACCGGCGGGATTCCCCCCTTGGTAGACGCCCTGGTGGAGAGCCTGCGCGAACGAACCGGGCTCGCCTGGGAGCGCGATCAGGTGCTCGTGACCGCCGGTGCCACCAGTGGCCTCGCCTGCACGGTGAGCGCGCTGGTCGACCCCGGCGAAGAGGTGCTGATCCTCGCTCCCTTCTGGCCACTGATCCGCGGCATCGTGCAATCCCAGCGCGGCGTTCCGGTGGAGGTTCCGTTCTACGACCGGGTTCATACGCTGGAGGACGCGGTCGCGGCCGTCGAATCGCGAATCACCGATCGCAGCGTCGCGCTGTACGTGTGTACGCCTTCGAATCCCACCGGCCGCGTTCTTCCCGCGGATTGGTTGGAGGCCTTTGCGGCACTGGCACGTCGCCACGATCTCTGGCTGCTCTCGGATGAAGTCTATGCGGACTACGTCTACGGCGGGTCCCACGTTTCCTTGGCGAGCCTTGCGCCCGAGCGGACGATCGCCGTCCATTCGTTCTCGAAGACCTACGGGATGGCAGGAAACCGGGTGGGCTATCTCGCCGGGCCGGCGGCCGCGATCGCCGAAGCGCACAAGGTGAGTGTGCACTCGGCCTATCATGCGCCGCAGGCGGGCCAGCGCGCAGCACTCCGGGCATTGGAGGGTGGTGGGGCCTGGGTTGCGAACGCCCGCGAACTGTATCGCAAGGCCGGCGAAGACGCGGCCGCGGTACTCGGCCTGCCTGCGCCGGAGGGTTCCTGCTTCTTGTTCGTCGATGTGCGCCCGCTGTTGGACGAACGCGGGATGCTGGGTTTCCTCGAGGATTGTCTCGAAGACGGCGTCGTTCTCTCGCCCGGGGCTTCTTCGGGCAGCGACTACGCGGATTGGATTCGTCTCTGCTACACGGCGGTGGCACCGGAAGAGGCAGCCGTCGCCGTCCGCCACCTGGCGCGTCGGATCGGGCGGCCGGCGTAGAACGCTTCTCCGCCAGCCGCCCCGGGCTACTTCCGCTTGGCTGATTCGATCGTGATGGCCTCGTTGGGCACATCGCCGTGGCCGCCGTGGTTCCCCGTCGGTACCGCAACGATGGCATCGACGACGTCCATTCCCGAGGTGACCTTGGCGAAGACCGCATAGCCATAGCCCCGCGGATCCGGGCTGGTGTGATCGAGGAATTTGTTGTCCGCGACGTTGATGAAGAATTGCGCGGTCGCGCTGTTCACATCGCTGGTGCGCGCCATCGAGAGCGTTCCGCGCTCGTTCTTGAGGCCGTTCGTGGCCTCGTTCTCGATCGGCGCCAGGGTGCTCTTCTGGTTCATGTCCGCGGTGAATCCGCCGCCCTGGACCATGAAGCCCGGAATCACGCGATGAAAGATCGTGCCGTCGAAATGGCCCGAATCGACGTAGGCCAGGAAGTTCTCGCTGCTGATCGGCGCATTCTCGGCGTCGAGCTCGATTTCGATCGTCCCTTTGGACGTCGTCAGGATGACCACGGAATTCCCCTTTGTTGGTGGAACGTTTCCGACCTGGCATGCGGAAGCCCAGACGAGAGCTGCGGATATCACGAGCAAACGAAGGGAGGCAACTGCCATGTCGTACGTCTCCTTTGGATGGGCCGGGAGGCTAGAGAGCTGAGGCCCTGGCGTCACCTTGCTTCGGGCCAGGGGTACATACGGTATGGCTCGACCTGGGCTATTCGGGTCTGCTATCCATCACGCCTCCAGTTTCCCGCCCCCGCGGGGTGTGGACGCTATCCCCTTTTCATGCGGAGGTCCCAAGGGCCATGAGCAAGCGCGTCAACGAAATCCTCTCTTGGTATGGAAGCGACAACCCGGGAACGCTCACGAACCTGGCTCGCATCCTGAATCACGGTCGTCTCGGCGGAACGGGCAAGGTCGTGATCCTGCCCGTCGACCAGGGCTTCGAGCATGGGCCGGCCCGGAGCTTCGCCAAGAACTCCGCTGGCTACGATCCCCGCTACCACTTCGAACTGGGCATCGATGCCGGCTGCAACGCCTACGCCGCGCCACTGGGCTTTCTCGAGGCCGGTGCCGCTGAATTCGCAGGCCAGATTCCGCTGATCCTGAAGCTGAACAACTCGGATTCGCTCTACGGCGGTGCCGATCCGTGTCCGGCGGTGACCGGCAGCGTGGACGAGGCCCTGCGCCTCGGTTGCGTCGCGATCGGCTTCACGATCTACCCCGCGTCTGCCCATCGCAACGAGATGTACCAGCAGATCCGCGAGCTCACCCAGGAGGCCAAGAGCAAGGGTCTGGCCTCGGTGGTGTGGTCCTACCCGCGCGGCTCGGGCATCTCCAAGGAGGGTGAGACTGCGATCGACGTGGCGGCCTACGCCGCACAGATCGCCGCCCAGCTCGGCGCCCACGTCATCAAGGTGAAGCCGCCGAGCGAGAACATCGAGCAGGACGCTGCCCGGAAGGTCTACGAGGCCGAGGGCGTTCCGATCGGCACGCTCGCCGACCGCGTCCGTCACGTCATCCAGAGTGCCTTCAACGGCCGCCGCCTGGTGATCTTCTCCGGCGGCGCGGCGAAGGGCCGCGACGGTGTGCTCGAAGAGATCCGCGGCATCGCCGAGGGTGGCGGCTTCGGCTCGATCATCGGCCGGAACTCCTTCCAACGCGAAAAGACCGAAGCCATCGATCTCCTGCATGAGATCATGGATATCTACGCGCAGAACGCTTAGCCCGAATAATTCATGAAGAAGTCGCGTTCCTGAATTGAAGAAGGCCCCAGTTGCGGTAGAAACGTGTTGCGACACGCGTTTCCCCTCAACAAGGGCCCCTTCATGAAGCCGGATACTACCGCACAGACTGTCACC
>JAAETT010000298.1 GCA_024228115.1 bacterium | reverse complement strand
GGTGACAGTCTGTGCGGTAGTATCCGGCTTCATGAAGGGGCCCTTGTTGAGGGGAAACGCGTGTCGCAACACGTTTCTACCGCAACTGGGGCCTTCTTCAATTCAGGAACGCGACTTCTTCATGAATTATTCGGGCTAGGGGAAAGCACCTCCGCCACCATGTGAAGGAGCCCATCGCGGTCGGTCCGCTGGCGTCGATGGATTTCTTTTTGGGGGAGTCCGACACGACCGGAGGGCAGAGCCCGAGCTTCATCGTTCGATGGAAGGCGAATGAGACCGTGAACGCGCCCGTTCTGGAGACGCTGATGATCGGAGGCCAAGCTGGCCGCGCGATCTCGTTCGTCGGCCGCGCGTGGGTGATCGAAGAGGCGGGCGACCCGGATGACGAAGACGCGCAAGTCGAAGCGCGTCCCGGTGAGTGAGGGTGTGCGCGACTGGATCGAGCGACACGTGGATCCTAAGGCGCGACTCCAGCAGGCCCCCCTCTTCCCTAGTCCGCGCACGGGAAACCCGTGGCCGATGAAGGCGCTGCTGCGCGTCTGGGGACGAGCCGTGAAAGACGCCGGTCTTCCGCCCATCGGACTCTACGAGGGTACGAAGCACTCGATGGCGACCGACGCGATTCGTCGTGGCGTTCCCGAGCGCGCCCTTCAGAGATTCCTCGGTCATGCGTCGATCCAATCCACCCGCCGCTACGCCCGCATGGCCGACAACGCGCTCCTGCAGGTGCTTCGCGCGCCTGCTGAGGTGGAAACGGAAGCCGCCGCTCGCGATTCGGAGGAACAGTTGCCGAATGCATCTTGGCGACAAGGATTCCGGAACACAACCTGAGCAAGATCGCGACGTTAAGCGTGGGCCCTCCTGGATTCGAACCAGGGCGAAGAGGAAGAAGGAGTAGTGATTTCAGGCAGTTGCGCGTGCGAATCGACGCCACCGACAAGCTGCCGACCAATGGTTCCCGCGAGTACGGCCAGCTTCCTCACTGAATCAACGAGATCGCTCCCTCAACGGCCGCTGCGTTTCCCTCTCCGGACGACCAGTTTGCGTCCCCCCGGCCAGTCCTCTCGCTCTCTGAACGGCCGGTTTTGCCGGAGGCGAAGTCGGTGCGAACATGAGCGACTGAAGCTCTAACGAAGGCTGCTTGATCTGCCGCGCTCCTTCCCGCCAATGAGTGCAGGCTGCTCTACGTCGAAAAGCGCGAGGCCGGCGGCGGAGCCCGCGGAGAATACCTGAGCCGAGGGCTCCAGGGGCCCAACCAGGCCGAAACCAGCCGAGAGGCTAACACCCGCGGAGAGAGGGGCGGCTGCGAGCGGCCGACGCATTGCGCACGAAGCTCGACTCAAGGGACTCGAGCAAGCGGCAACCAAGCACTGCTATCTTGAATCCCGGGAGACGCGCTGAGCTATGCCGAAACGCGGAGCTGTTGAGCATTTTGTGGAAGGGTATGACGCCTGGCAGCTTGGCGTGAAGGGCTTCTTCAGTCGGTGGCGAGGCATTGGCCTCACAGGGCTCCTGACGATGGGCGTACCTTGGTGGACGAGTCTCGCCCTCAGCCTGTTGAACAACACTTTGCCTCAGCTGCCCTTGGCAGCGGCCGCGTGGGCCTCTGCCGGGGGTGCCGTCGCTGTGGCGCTTCTGATCTACAACCGCCGTAGAACGCAGCGCTCCCTCGCGATCAAGAGGCGACTCCACGAGCTAACCCACTACGTCCGGGATGAGTTCACCTCGATCTGCCGAGCTACAGAAGAGAACCCTGAACCATCGGAATACCATGCGGCGAAGGCCTTCAGGGAGTTCATTGTTGGCTTATGCGACAGGACGGAATCCTACTTCCAAGAGCTTCTTCTCGATCAACGGATCGCCACAGCGATCCGGTTGGCATCAGCTACAGGTGAAGGAGATGTCGAGTACGTGACTGTTGGCCGGTCGAAGAACTTCAATCCGGCACGTGAAGCTACCTCCGAGCCCATTCCCGCCAACGAAGGGATCTGCGCGTACCTAGCGGAGAAGCAGCACTCCAAGGGGGTGCTTATCTACAACGACATCGACGAGGCAGTCAAGATCGACGCCCTCATGGAAACGGAGAACGAGAGACGATTTCCGGATGAGGTCGCCTCGCTGATGGTTGCACCCCTCAATGCATGGTCCGGAACCGAGGAACAACTGATTGGCCTGCTGTACGTTGCATCGCGCCACAAGAACGCGTTTTCCGTTGTGGATATTGACTCCATGAGATTTGTTGCTGATCTTGTCGCGAACGCGATCTCTACGACGGTCGCTCGCGGCTCTGATCGAAAATCGAGCTAGGCTGACCCAAGACCCTCTCTCAGGTGGAGGTATGCTTCGTGGACTGGATTTCAAAGATCTTCGTTCTAGGACCTCGGGACCTGGACATGCAGAGATCGGACGCCACCGAGATCGCGGGCCAGATGGCTGAGCGCGAGATCGGCATCGAGAAGCTTCCCTTGGAATTTGCGAACCACGTGAGCCAGCTCCTCCGCAGCGCAGAGGATGGGGGAGTTTCGGAGTAGCTCCGCAAGCGGGAACCTCGGACGTGGTTGGCCACTTGCGGCTTCCCGAGAACGAATATCGACTCGTTTCCCTTTCCAGCGGGGACTCGCTCCCATCCAAGCGCTTCTCCCACTTCGGGCAACTCCCCCAGGGAAGACCTTCCTTCCAGCAGAACTCCCGCTGCGAGATCCCGCTCGCCTCAAACCGATCGAGGATCTCCTGCCACTCCTCGCTCCACCGCTTCACCTTGCCGTTCGCCTGCACCCGCATGCCGCCTCCTTCTGGCTTGTCAAGCGGTGGGTCTACATCGCAGCGGCGGAAACGAGAAGAACGTCGATGCTTGCGCCGCATACGCTTCTCCAGAGAACTCGAGAGTCAAGATTGTTCCTCGAGACCAGCCAGATCTTCCGATACAAATGAACAGACTGGGCAAACCAACCCGCTACCAGCGGGAGACCTCGGTGAACACCCAAAACCGGCCATACGTGATCACCGAGGTTCTCTGCCAAGCAGGCGTCCTGCACGAGCCGCTCCACTCGGCGATCGCTTCCTTCACGCGTTGGATCGCGGGCTGGGATTTCCAACCAAAGGCACCTCGTCGAAAGCGCGCGCGGAACTGCCATTTGTGGGATGTGGGCTTGGCCATCGAATCGTTCCCTGACTCGGAGTGTCCGAAGCTGTGCTACGCGGGGAGCAGTGAGCTATGCGACCACGAAGGCATTCAGGATTTCCGCTTCGAAGAGCGCATCTTCGAAGCTGCCGCCTTCCTCCGCGGGGTCGTAGCCTTCTTGCGCGTGACCGCAGGCTTCTTCTTCGTGACCCTTTTCTTCGCGACCTTCTTCTTCGCCGCTTTCGTCGTCTTCGTGGCCTTCTTCTTCGCGGCCGCCGTCTTCTTCGGCTTCTTCTTCGCGACCTTCTTGCCGGCCTTCGCTCCGCGACGCCGTGCAGACTTTGGCGCTCCCTCGATGTCCACACCGAATACGGACGACAGGTCCTCCTGCGCGAGGGTCCGCCCTCGGGCCGCCTTGCGCTTCGTTCCGGCCTGGCCGACTGCGTCACCCACCATCTCCACCGGATCCACGCCGCGCAGCTCGAACAACATCTCCGGTGCATGGTCGAGCCGAGCCCCCACGCCGTAGAGTGCGGCCGCGACGTGTTTGCACATCGTTGCCCAGTCGGGACAGGAACAATCGAAGGAGATCTCTTTCGGCGCCGGGAACAGCCCTTCTCCGGCTCGGGTGACGGTGCCCATCACAGCATCGGAGATCCGGCCTTGCAAGAGCTCGACCACCGAGTCGATCCCGCCTGTGCATTGCGAGCGGATGTGCTTCCACTTCTGCGCGGGGAGCCGCTTCACCCGGAGCTCGACCTCGTAGAAGTCGGTCCCGCTCACCAGTGCGGAGATCCGGCCTTTCGCAATTTGCAGATCGATCACCGACCCGTTGCGGATGTAGGTCCGGCCCCGCGGCAGACGGTTTGCGTAGTCGCTGTAGGCCTCGAGGTTGTCGCACCAGGCGCTACCCCAGAAGGTCCTGGCGATCTTGCGGCCCTCGATCTCGACGGGTGCGACGCTGCGACCCGCCTTGCGCAACTTCGCGATCTTCTTTGCGGCCTGCTGGCGACGCTGCGCGACGGGGACATACGGACGCCAGTCGTAGCGGCTCACGAATCGTACCTCACGCGCTTGCCTCGGATGGAATTTCCGGTGGGGAAGATCACGACGAGACCGCGCTCTGCAAGTCCAACGACACGAATGAAAGAAGCTCGGCGTCACTCATCTCGGTCAGCTGGGATTCGACACCGCCCGAGAGAAGCGCGTCGGAGAGCTGTTGCTTGCTGGCAATGAGCTCATCGATGCGCTCTTCGATCGTTCCCTTGCACACGAATTTCTGGACGAGCACGTTCTTGCGCTGCCCGATGCGAAAGGCACGATCCGTCGCCTGGTTTTCGACAGCGGGGTTCCACCAGCGATCGAAGTGGACGACGTGGGAGGCCGCCGTGAGGTTGAGGCCGGTCCCCCCCGCCTTGAGT
This sequence comes from bacterium, assembly GCA_024228115.1. Taxonomy (NCBI): domain Bacteria; species bacterium. The sequence goes on along the minus strand of JAAETT010000298.1, from coordinate 4,225 downwards.
GAGAGAACCATGAACGGCGCGTCCTCGCTTTCCTGGAACACCTTGACCATCCCCTGTCGCTTCTTGACCGCAGTGCCGCCATGCAATACGAGGCCCGGCTTGCCAAAGATCCCGGCCAGGAAACTCGCCAGCGGGCCCGTCATCTCTCGATACTGTGTGAACGCGAGGAGTTGCTGCTGCCGCGCCGCGATCGGCTCGCATAGCTCCCGCAGACGCGCGAACTTGCCGCTGTCCCCAGCCTGGTACTCGCCGTCACCGAGCCACTGGGAAGGATGATTGCAGATCTGCTTGAAGCGGGTCAGGAAGGCCAACACGACACCGCGCCGCTCGATCCCCGATCGCTCTTCGAGAGCCCGAGCAAGCTCGCGGACAGCTTTCTGGTAGAGAGCCGCCTGCGGTTTTTCGAGCAGGCAATGCGCGGTGACCTCGGTCTTGGCCGGAAGGTCGGAGATCACGCTCCGGTCGGTTTTCAGGCGCCGAAGGATGTAGGGCTGGACCAGCTTCCGAAGCGGTTCGTACGCGTTGTGCTCTTGCGACTCCATCGCCTTGCATGCTGCGGAAAATGCTTTGGCCGAGCCCAGTAGCCCCGGGTTCAGGAAGTCGAAGATCGACCAGAGGTCCCCGACCTTGTTCTCGACCGGCGTGCCCGTGAGAGCCAGCCTCCACTCGGCTTGCAGCGCCTTGACTGCACGCGTCTGCTTGGCGCTCGGGTTCTTGATGACCTGGGCCTCATCGAGAACGACGCAGCGCCAGCGATGATCCTTCATCCAGCGCGTGCGCATGAGCGTGCCGTAGGTAGTAATGACGGCGTCGTGGTCATCCACCTCGCGGGGCGGGAACCGTGCGAGATCGCGCGTCGGAATCCGCGACGGATGCGCGACCAGGACGCGGAGCCCGGGCGCGAAGCGTGCGATCTCCTCCCGCCAGTTGTCGATCAGCGAGGCGGGCACGACCAGAAGATCCGCACCCTCAGCCGGCACTTTCCTGGCGCTCTTCTTGCGGCGCAGCATGGAGAGAAGCGCGATCACCTGGATCGTCTTTCCGAGGCCCATGTCGTCGGCGAGACAGCCACCGAGCTGCAAACCATGCAGACTCCACAGCCACTGGACACCGACCTTCTGGTAGGGACGAAGCTCGCCTTTGATGCCCGCGCCCTTTTCGATCGCGGTGCGAACCTCAGGGGAGCGCAACGCGTCGAGCTTGGAGGCAAGCCATTTTCCGGCGACGACTTCGGACCACAGGACGCTGTCCGAGATTCCTTCGGCCTGTGCCTCGGCGAGATCCGTGCCGGCCAGCATGCGCATCGCCTGCGCAAAGCTCACGCCACCGGCTTCCGCCTGGGCCTGGACGTCGCGCCATTGGTCCAGCACCTGGCCCAGTCGGTCCTTATCGACCTCGACCCATCGGCCCTTGATCAGCACGAGCCCTTCGGTCGATGCGAGCAGCGCGGCGATTTCCTGCTTCGTCATCCGCTTGCCGCCTAGCGTGAGAGCGACATCGAAATCGAGCATCGCATCCATGCCGAGCCGCGAAGGAGCGCGGCCACCGACCGTGACCGAGACCACGGGTCGCGTACGGTTCTTCGCACTCCACCAATCGGGCAGGCGGACGACCACGCCGGCCTGCTCGAAACGATCGACCTCGCAGAGAAAGGAATGCGCCTGCTTCGTCGTCCACACGAGCGGGTGATAGACATCACCGGAGTCCACCAGCTTGCGAATCAGTTCGCTGCGCTCGGCCGCACGTTGCAGCGGTGCCAACAGCGCAAGCAGCTTCTTCTGGTTCCTGGCGCCGGCATACTCTTCAAGAGCGCGGCCCAGCGGAACGTATTGCAGCTTGGCCCGCTTCGAGAGCTGGCGGGCGTAGGTCGCAATGAACGCAAAGGGATGGCTCGGGTCGCGTTTGTTCTCAGCCAGGTGGAAACAGACCCGGCCCATCACGTTCCAGATCGAATCGTGCGCCTCGAGATAGCCCTGGATCCCCTTCGCTCGCTTCCGCGCTTCGGCGGCGAGGACGTCGCCCATGTCGGCCCAGACCGCAGCCAGCAGCTCGCCGGAAACCAGCTCCGCCCCGGACATCAGAGGCACGGCAGCCGCCAACTTGCCGAACGCCTCCGGGTCGGCTTCGGGAAGAACGAACGAGTGCGGATCCACTGGATCGAGTGCGCCGCAAACGCTGCTGACAAACTGCTGACCCACGTCGCGCCAGAAGCCGAGCGTCGGGTCGAGTTCCGTGCCCAGCTCGGCCGCACCGAGATGGAGCACGCCATGGCCTCGGCCCTCGGAGAATGCTGCGCGGATGCGTTCCTCGACCGGCCCGGATCGCCTGCCCTCAGCCTCGGTCGGGGTGTCGAGCAGGCGGATCTGGCCGCGTGGAGTGAGGCTGCAGCTGAGCGCGCCTTCGCGCTGCCCAGAGAACATCCCACTTCCTCCAACAGGAACGGGACTCATTGCACTCTGACCGCTCACCTCAGACACCAACCATGTCCTGGCTTCCTTGGTTTCATTCGTCTCATTGGCTACCCCCGAGGGGTCAGTCGCTCTTGGAGGATCGCTTAGTAGCAGAACCGGTTCGAGGAGATTCATCCTTTCCTGGACGCCTCGGAAGAGGTAAGACCCTTGCCCTCCGGGGACCTTGTTGTTTAAACTTTAGATCTAACTCTGAATAGGTGCACTCGCTATTAAGCCTTGCTGAGCGGGGGGAGCCCTGGGCATGAGACGAGGAGAAACGGGAAGGTACGAGGTGACCCCGGCCGGCGGGGAATCGGTACGGGCCTTCATCCCCACCCCCCTGCCGCCGGTCCCTCCTCTGGCGTCTGAGGGTGGACTGGAGCGCGCTCTCGAGGCTGCCGTCCTCGCCTTGGGCCGGCTGGACGCCGTGTCGACGCTGCTGCCGGACACGACCCTCTTCCTTTACGCCTACGTCCGCAAGGAGGCTGTGCTCTCTTCCCAGATCGAGGGGACCCAGTCGTCGCTCTCGGACCTTCTTCTCTTCGAGCTGGACGAGGCACCAGGCGTTCCTCTTGACGACGTGGTCGAGGTTTCGAACTACGTCGCGGCCCTCGACCATGGGCTCGCGAGGCTACGCGAGGGATTCCCGCTGTCGAACCGCCTGATCCGAGAGATCCATGGCGTGCTCCTCGCAGGCGGCAGGGGCAGCAATAAGGATCCTGGCGAGTTCCGCCGCTCGCAGAACTGGCTCGGTGGGAGCCGCCCCGGCAACGCCGTCTTCGTGCCTCCGCCTCACACCGCGATTCCCGACTGCATGTCCGCGCTCGAGCGCTTCCTGCACGCCGAGGACGATGGCCTCCCGGTGCTGATTCGCGCCGGGCTCACCCACGTACAGTTCGAAACGATCCACCCATTCCTCGACGGCAATGGCCGCGTCGGCCGGCTCTTGATCACGTTTCTTCTCTGCCAAGCAGGCGTCCTGCACGAGCCGCTCCTCTACCTGAGCCTCTATCTCAAACAGAACCGGGCCACCTACTACGCGCTCCTGGACCAGGTCCGTCGTGAAGGAGACTGGGAGGCCTGGTTGGCGTTCTTTCTGGAAGGTGTGCGCGAAACTGCGGAAGGCGCAGTGTCGACCGCGCAGCAGCTGGGGGTGATGTTTCAGGCCGACCGGAGTCAGATCGAGCCGGCAGGGCGGCGGGCCGGCTCGGCGCTGCGTGTCCACGAGGCACTCAAGACGCGGCCGATCGTTTCCCTGTCTGCGGTCTGCGACGCGACGGGGCTCTCCTTCCCGGCCGCATCGTCCGGGATGGATCTGCTCGAGAGCCTCGGTATTGCGCGTGAGTTGACCGGAAAGCGGCGGAACCGGCTCTTCGTCTATGACCGCTACCTCGACATCCTGAACGAGGGGACCGAACTGCCGTGAGTGTCGAGTTTGGCCGATGCGCTTGCTCCAGCGTTGAGTTCGTCAACGGTCTCCGCCTGGGCTTCCCTGTGCTCCGTATCGAGGTGCCGGGCGTATTTCTTGCCCCATGCCTCCAGTGCACTCTCAATTTTTGGCTGGAGGAGGTGGAAGTCCTTTGACTTGATCTGCCGGTGAAGCCCCAGTTCGGGAAGCTCGAGATCGATGCCAAAACTAGCCCCAATCCGTCATTGGATCCGGGCCCCTGAGGGTATCGGTCCGGGTCAGGCGGCGAGTTGTTCGATGGCCCGATTGAATCGTTGGCGGGTGGAGGCCTCGGCAGCGATCCGCAGCTCGGCGCGCCCCTGAGGCC
>JAAETT010000297.1 GCA_024228115.1 bacterium | reverse complement strand
GGTGGATCAAGTCAGTGCTGGGCTTCGACCGGTTCAGCCTGCGAGGATTCACGAAGGTGACCGGGGAGTGGGACCTCGTGTGTTTGGCTACGAACCTCAAACGGATGAATGGGAAGATGGCGTGGACATGAAACCCTCGGGGGAACGGTACTCAACCCGGGCTAGGGGTCGGCCGATCCCATGAACATGAGACAGATGCAGAGCGTCGCGTTGGTGTTGCTCCTGGCGGGCTGGGCGAACCCGGGGATCGCGCAGTGGAACGAGCATCCGCCGCTCGAGATGCGCGATCGGGTCATGCTGAGCGCCGGGGCCCAGACGACCGTCCAGAACGATCTGATGACCGCGCTACTCACCGTCCAGGCGTCGGCCACCGAGTTCGCGATCGCCGCTGACGAGGCCAATCGCCTGGCAGATTGGACCTTTGAGCAGGCCGCAGCCTTCGATGGCGTAAGCGCGCGCACGGCGAACTACCAGACCTGGGAGCGGGCTCCACGGGATCAGCCCAAGGAATTCGGGGTTACCCAGCAGGTACTGGTGACGAGTTCAGACTCGGGAGCCTTGACCGGGCTTCTCGCCATCCTGCAATCACGGCTCCGGGTGCAATCCGTCGGATACTCCCCCTCGCTCGAGCAAAGAGAAGAGGCGGTGAAGCAGATGACCGAGGCCGCCCTGAAGGCGTTTCGCGTGCAGGCGGATTCGATTCGCGCGACCCTGGGCTTCGCTGGCTACGAGATCGTCCAACTGCGCGTAGGCGCCAGCGTGACGGACCCCGCCGATGCTGCGCGCCACGGCCGATTGGGCACGAATAGCTTCAGCGACGGCGGTGTGCGTGCTCCCACCCTCAAAGGCGGCACCAGCATTGTGAACGGCTCGGCAACAGGAACGATTCAGCTTGTCCACTAGCCCGAATAATTCATGAAGAAGTCGCGTTCCTGAATTGAAGAAGGCCCCAGTTGCGGTAGAAACGTGTTGCGACACGCGTTTCCCCTCAACAAGGGCCCCTTCATGAAGCCGGATACTACCGCACAGACTGTCACCTT
>JAAETT010000296.1 GCA_024228115.1 bacterium | reverse complement strand
TGACAGTCTGTGCGGTAGTATCCGGCTTCATGAAGGGGCCCTTGTTGAGGGGAAACGCGTGTCGCAACACGTTTCTACCGCAACTGGGGCCTTCTTCAATTCAGGAACGCGACTTCTTCATGAATTATTCGGGCTAGAGGGGGACGTTCTTCTTCGCCCCTGATCAACCCCCGACGGGGTTGTCTCCAGTGGCCTTGGCGCGTCTCTCCTGCGGCGACTCTGGACTGCAGACGCCCTTCGGGCAGAACGCGACCTTGAACACTTCAGCCGCAAGCTGGCTTCCGCTCATCCAGTAGAGCGGCCCTTGCACTGCAACCGTCGCGACCGCGATGCGCGGGGCCTCGGCCGGCGCAACGCCGATGAACCACTCGTAGCGCCCCTTCGGATCGGTGCCGTTCAGGCTGCCGGTCTTGCCTGCGACATTGACTCCCTTGAGAAGGGGACGTCCGCGACGGGTTCGGAAGGCCTTGCGGGCCGTACCGCGGCGGGTCGTATCCACGAGCATCTCGCGGAGGTCGTTCGCCAGGCCTCGCGTCAGGACACGAACCGGTGCCGCCGGCGGCCGCAGCGGAACGAGGGCCCCATCGTCGCCTTCGATCCGAGCGACCCAACGCGGCTGAAGCTTGTTCCCATGGGCGAGGACGCCCGCCAGCTGAACCGCGTGAAGCGGAGTGATGCGAAGCCCGTCGAGCCCGGAACCGAGTTCCCCGAGTTCCAGTCGATCCTCCCCCATCGTCGTGAGCTCGCCCGCCACGTGGTGGTTGGCCGGTGGGGAAAGGAAGCCAAAGCGATCGATGGCACGCACCAGACTATCCCGGCCGATGCGGTGCACCGCGTATTGCGCGAAGCATTTGTTATTCGACGTCGTCAATGCCTTGCGAAGGTTGGCCTCATTGCCGCCACGTTTGGGCGGATCCAGATGGCGGCGCCGCAACCGATAGGGGCTACCTGCGTAATGACACGTCTCCTGGGCGGCGGATGGTCGCTTGTCGAGAAGCGCGGCCGCTGTAACGACCTTCACCAGCGATGCGGCCGGGTAGGCTCTGCCCGGTGGAAAGCGCTCGGGATCGGTAGAGACATAGGCCAGCATCTCGCCCGTCTGGACGTCCATCACCAGGACGTGCCCCAGCTTGACCCGCCCCCGGTCGAGCACCTTCCAGATCTTCCGCGTCAGATCGGGGTCGAGGGTGTACTCGATGCGAAGCTTCCCGGGCAGGGGCGAGGCCTCCAGCCGCCCTCGTGCGACCGGCGGCTCCAGGGCTTCCTCCGGAACTGCGGAAAGCCCGAGCGAAGGAGGCTTCGAGGCGACCGGGGGCGGCTCGGTCGCCTCGGGAGGCGTCGTCGCCGGCTCATCGGATGAGCCGAGGCCGATGCTGAAGGCGACACCCAGCAACAACAGCAGGGCAGCGGCCGCAATCGTGAGCCGACCCCGAAGCGTCATCCTGCGGCGATTCCCGGAGCGTGCCCTCAGCCTCCCCGAGGTCTTCGCAAGCCTCTCGCCCGCTACCTCCCGAGCGCTTGCCAGCCTCTTTGCCCAGGGCCCCCGCCGGCGCGTTCGGGTAAAGAACGGACGCGGCCCGGGCTGCTCATTTCCCCCCTGCATCGCCGATCGGTCTCCTTGTCATCGAACTCGCCCGCTGCGGCCCTACCGGGTCCGCGGACGCGCCTTCGTTCCTCATCGACCCGCGCACTGGGGGGAAGGTGTGCGTGGGCTCACGGGTCTAGCGGGGTCCTCTCAGACCTGGATCACCCGCTCGACCTCTGGGACGACCTCCCTCAGCCGTCCCTCGATTCCAAACCGCAGAGTCGCCGTGGCGCTTGGACAGCCCACACACGAGCCCTGCAACATCACGCTGACAATGCCTTCTTCGAAGCCTATGAACACGACGTCACCGCCGTCCATGGCTACCGCCGGACGGATCTCATTTTCGATCACCGCCTTGATGCGCTCCTCGACCTCACCGCCCGCTCCGGCTGCTGCCGCTTCGAAAGCCGGACCCAGCGCGTCCTCGCCCCTCGCGACGAACGCTTTGATTGCATCCACGACCGGCTGCGCGAGGTCGGTCCATTCGGGTTCTGCCTGCTTCGTGACGGTGACGAAGTTCGAGCCGATGAGCACGCCCACCACACCGGGAACGCCAAACAACGTAGCGGCCAGCGGTGAAACCTCCGTATCGACCGGCTCGCGGAAATGGGCCGTGACACCTGTCGGGGCCAGTTCCGCCGAGATCATCCATTTGATGCTCTCGGGGTTTGGCGTGCGTTCTGCGTGCATCCGGAATTCGAGCCCGGGGCTGGCGGCGGTCATGGGGATGTCCTTGCGGGGGGCCCCTTTAACGTAGGGGGAAGGGCGCCGTTTCACACATCGACCCGCTGGGCCTCGCGTTCTGGAAACAATTCGGATTCCAGGCTCTCGAGACGAAGCACCTGGTGCCCCTGGGATCGGGCTTGCCGGCGCTCGCGCTCTCCGTTGTAGCCCCAGCTAGCCAGGGCGCAACGCACCCCCAACGAGGCGACCGAGGCCAGGTGGTTCAACTTGTCGTCCACGAACATGATCTCGGAGAACGCCACACCGGTACGGCCAGCCAGCGCCTCGAGATGGGCCCGTTTGCTGCGCCCGGCCTCCTTGTCGAGTACCCGCTCCGGCGGAAAGAGGTCAGCGATGCCGTAGCGCACCAACAACCGCTCGACCGAGGCGCGATCCTTCGCGGTGGCAATCGCCAGGATGACCTCGTCGGCGTGGCGTTCCAGCACGGGCAGGATTTCCTGATAGGGGCGCATCTCGGCGAGCCAGCCCTCGGGGTCCACCCTCGCCCAGGCCGACCGGACCTCGTAGAAGCGGCGATGGAAAGCTGCCAGTTCGTCCGCAGCCAACGTGGCAAAGAACGCGTCGTAGGCTGCCTGATCCGGCAGGGGTACACGCGCATCCAGCGCCGCCAACACGACCGCGAAGTCTTCCGCCCGATTGCCGAGAGGCATCCGGTCGACGAAGGCCGCGTACAGGGCCGGAGCCTCGGAGGCTCGCGTGATGTCCGGGAGCCCGCAGTCGGGCCGGAGCTCCCGAAAGCTTCGCACGGACACGACGAAGGCCTCGCTCGCCGAATCGGAAATCACTCCGTCGAAATCGAGGGCGAGGAGCTTCACCCTCCTACCTCGAGAACCGCCTGGCGACTGCACATGGGGATGCGTTAGCACGCATCGGGGCGCTCAACCCGGGGACCTGATCCGGCCTCCGACCCTTCTCTCGCAAAGACCGGACAGCCGGAGTGGCTACTCTTCGCGGGTCGTGGCCGGAATACAGGGAAATACCAAACGCTGGCAGCGGATTCTGCCGTGGATCGTCTCGATCTCGGCGCTGGTCTATGTGTTCGGCTACGCGACGGATTGGGGACGGCTCGTCGAAGCCACCCGCCAGGCAAACCTGCCACTCTTCGTACTGGTCACGTCGCTCGACAAGCTGGTGTTCTTCTTCGTCTGGGCATGGCTCCAAGCGGAGGCCCTGAATCGGCTGGTCACGCCCGTGCCCCACCGCACGGTGCTCTCGATCCGTGCCGGCTCCGAGCTCTTTCGGGCAATCAGCAACCCTCTCGCCGATGCGGCCTTCCTCCTGGGCATCTCCCGCCTGACCGGCGGGCGGCTCGACGCGGTCGTGACCGTCGCCCTGGTTCCGTTCGTCACCCATCTCATCATCTTGCTCCTTCAGCTCTCGGTCACGCTTCCGTTCCTGCCCGGCGGAATCGTGGGCAACGAACTCGTGATCACTGCGGCGCTCGTGGGTTGGTCCGTGATGGGCGCGATCGTCCTGGGCCTTCGCTTCGCACCGGCCGGCCGAATGCCCGGAGTGGCGCGAGCGTTGGCCTGGCTCGAGAGGATCCCGCTTCGACAGCTGACGCCGTTTCTCGTCTGGTTCGCGGTTCTGGCCGTTTTCGATGTGGCCATCCAGGGCGTTGCGACACGGGCTTTCGGTACACCCATCCCCTGGATCGCACTCGCCGGCCGCATCCCCTTGCTGTATCTGGCGCTGGCGATCCCCTCGGTGGGAAACTTCGGCGTGCGTGAGTTCACCTGGGCCGAACTCTACGCAGAGTTCGGCGATCGGGATGCGCTGATTGCCTACGCCTTCGCGACCAATGCGATCTTCCTCGCCTGGAACGTGCTGATCGGTATCTTCTTCCTACGCCGGGCCATTGCGTTGGTCAGCGAGGTCCGGCGCACGCGCAAGAGCGGCGAGCCCGTGCCTCAGCCGATGCTCCACGACGCGTTGGACGGCTGACGATCAACCGCCTTCGCGTTGGCGGTGGCGGTCCCCGCTCTGGTTGAGGATCTCGCGGGGAAACGCGTCCACCAGGAATTGGACGATGTCGCGAACGGAAACCACGAAGGCGGGACAGCCTTTGGCATCCACCACCGGCACGTGCCGAAAACCGCCCACGCTCATCTGACTCAATGTGTCAGCGATGGTCCCCTCTTCACTGAGACACTCGGGATCCGGGGTCATCACGTCGTTGAGGGCCAAGGTCGCCGGGTTGCGCCCGCCATCGACAACGCGGAAGAGCACATCTCGCTCGGTGAAGATGCCGATGACCGCGGTTCCGGGGGTGCCGTCCTCCGAAATCAGGACCACCCCCCGATGCTCTCCCTTCATCGCGCGAATGGCGTCCGTAACCGAATTTGCAGGCCCCAGCACGACAGGCTTGCGGGCCGGCAGAATGCTGGCCGGCTCCTTGAGGAGGCGTGTGTCGAAGCCATGATCGACGGGCCCCGCTCCCCGCAGGGACTCGAAATACGCTTCGTCTTGATCCTCGCTGCCATCGGAGAAGCCGTTGCGATCACGCGGCATGGAAACGCCCTCCCAGGGTTTGGGGCATCCGAGAGGATATCACGACTGGGTGGGGTTCAGCGACTCGTTCGGATCTCGACGCGAGGTCCACCTAGGGAAAACCCTAACCCGAATAATTCATGAAGAAGTCGCGTTCCTGAATTGAAGAAGGCCCCAGTTGCGGTAGAAACGTGTTGCGACACGCGTTTCCCCTCAACAAGGGCCCCTTCATGAAGCCGGATACTACCGCACAGACTGTCACC
>JAAETT010000295.1 GCA_024228115.1 bacterium | reverse complement strand
TTGTTGTGATTCTAAGGCAGTCGCGTCTAATTGAGCAACTGATTGAACCAATGATTCAAATTGCTTGTTAGTCATGTTTGCATTTAATGCCATATCGCGCAAATGGTCATAATTGCCTTCTGTGCCTTCTGGTACTGTGTACCCTTTGCTATCTTCTGGCATACCCATAGATTGAAATACTTTTTGATAATCTTCTGGCGTTGTAGGCTTGACCATTAGGTCGGTTTTATTCATTAGCTTTTGGTGGAATGCGTCAATAGCTTCTTGGCCTGCTTCTTCGCCTGGTATACGGATGCTGTTACCGATATGTGATTGTGCATCAAGGAACTGCTTACCAAGTGATGCAATATCTTTTACAGAATCAAAAGCTTTAGCGCTTCGGATATCTTCAGGCAAGCTAGAGCGCCAATCGTTAGTGTCTGCAATGGATGCTTCAGTGCTTACCGCTTCGTTAGTTTGTGCGTTTTCGTTAGTCATTAGTCTCAATCCTCAACAATTGATCTATATAAATAAATGCAGCACGTTTACCAATATTAACATTGGTTTCGTCTGCATCGCCTTTTACAAAGATTTCATCAGGGTTTAGTTCCCTTGTTAAATCTTCCCAAACCTTTTTACCTTGCGGTGTGTTAAATACCGCTTGGTATAAAGCTGCTTGGCCTTTTATTGTACTATGCATTTGGGTCGCCTTCTAATTCTTTTTGACCTTTACCAACTGCTTGCATAGCTTCACCGCCTGCCTTCATGTTTTCAGCTTCAAATTGTGCTTGTTGTTGTTGCGCTCTTTGTTGGCGTAATGCTTCAACGTCTTCAGCGCTGTT
>JAAETT010000294.1 GCA_024228115.1 bacterium | reverse complement strand
GATGAGTTACGTGGACGGACACAACGATGATCCCACTCCCTTCGTCTGGTCCAAGACAGCAGAAGAGATCATCGAAAAGGTTGGCAGAGCCAGGCGCGCGCTGGATAATGCCCCAACAGCGTGAATCACATCACTAGCTCGCTGGCCGGCTCATCATGCTCCGGACCAATTCGACCATCTCGTCGGCCTTCTGGAAACGGTCTGCGGGATCCTTGCACAGGCACCGGGAAATCAAATCGGCCAGGGGCTGGGGAAGCTTCGCGTTGGCCTCGCGTGGATCGGGCGGCGGCGTGTGCACATGGTGATACGGCACGTTGCCCTCCTTGAAGGGAAGCGTGCCGGTTGCCAACTCGAACAGGGTGACACCGAGGCTGTAGATATCGGTCCGGTGGTCGACGTTCTTGCCCAGGGTCTGCTCCGGGCTCATGTAGTAGGGAGTGCCGCTCACCAACGTCGTGTGGTTGCGAACTTCCTCGACCACTTTCGCCAGGCCGAAGTCCATGATCTTCGCCTTCTTGTCCCGGGTCCACATGGCGTTCGCGGTCTTGATATCCCTGTGCACGACCTTCTGGGAGTGGGCGTAGCGAAGCCCCTCGCACAGCTGGAGCGCGACGTGAAGCACACCGCCCGGAGCGATCACACCTCGACGCCTGACGATCTCCTTGAGAGTCGTCCCGTCGACGTATTCCATCGCAATGTAGTAACGGCCCTGTTGTTCACCGGCGTCGTATACCGTGACGATGTTCGGATGGTTCAGCTTGGCCGCGCTCTTGGCTTCGCGCAGGAAGTTCTTGAGCGCCTGGGGATTGTCCTTCAATGCGTCTGGCAGAACTTTGAACGCCACGCTGCGATCGAGCACGCTATCGATGGCTTTGTAGACGATTCCCATGCCGCCGCGGCCGAGCTCCGAGACGATCTGGTAGCGCGCGTTTTCCGGCGGACTTCCCGCGGGCTCGAGGCCTGAACCGGTCCCCGTTCCCTGGGGCGGAAGGCTCTCCTCCAGATCGCGCAGGCGGTGGAGACGGGCCTCGACATCTTCGTAGTTGTACTGGGAGCTGTGGATCTGCTCGAAGACATGCCGGGCCTCGGTCAGCTCCCCCGCCTCCTCGAGACAGATGGCCAAGGTGTAGAAGAGCTCCACCGATTCCGAGCTCACTTCGAGGTCGGCGGTGGCCTGCTTCAATCGGGTCACCGCCAGGCCCGGCTGGCTGCGGGTGCGGAAGGTCTGTGCCAGGAGCAGGCTGGATTCGGCGAAATCCTCATGGCGGACGGGCACTTGCTGCAGGGCCTCGATCACTTCTTCGTCGCGGCCTTCGGCGTGAAGGACGCGGCCCGCCCGAAGATGCAAGCCGGCTTCCTTCAAGGCCTTGGCCTGGCCTTCGGAATTTCCGATATGTGCATGGCAATCGGCAGCCTCTTCGTGACATCCGCCACGGCTGTAGTTCTCGGCGGCCCTTGCCCATTCACCACCGAGCCGAAGCATCTCACCGGCCTGCTGAAACTCACTGCAACGCTCATAGCACTCGCCCGCAGACGAGAACGCCTCGAGGCTGCGAAAGATGTCGCCGGCCTCGTGGAAGTCGCCGGCTTGAACCAGCATCCGTGCAGCTTCCTCAGGATCGCCGGAATCGCGCAGATGCACGCCGAGGATCTGTGCGGCGGCCGTTTCCTCGCCGATTTGTCGCAGGGTCTCCGCCGCGCGGGGTGCGTTACCTGCGCGCTGAAAGAGCTCCGCCCCCTTGCTGATCTCATCGCGGCGGAGAGCCACCTCAGCGGCGGCCGACCAGCACTCTCCGTGCTCCAGCACCCGACCGGCTGCCTTGAGATCGTCTGCCCGCTCGTAGAGTTTTGCCGTCTGTAGCACGAGCTTGCGCAGCTCTTCGCGCTTCTGGGGATCGTTCTGCTGTACGCCCTCTTCGCGCACGACATCTTCGAGGCTCTTGGCGGCCCGGGCCCAATCCTGGGCTTGGATGAACGAGCGTGCCGCGTAGCGATGAAATTCGCAGGCGGCATAACACTCACCGGCCTTCATGGCGTTCCCGGCCTTCTCGTACATCTCCGCGGCGACACTCATTCGGCCGGCCTTGTCGTAGCACTCGGCGGCCTCGGCGTAGGCGTCCTGTGCCGCATAGATCGTCCCGGCCGTATCGTGCTGCCCCGCACGAACGTAGAGCGCGGCAGATTCCTGGAAGCGGTTCTGATCGTGGCGGATCTCGGCGGCTCGAACGAACTCGTCGGCCTGCTCGAAGAGTTGGGCCGCACGCTCGTGGAGGCCACTTCCAAAGCAGAGTTCCGCTGCCTCGACCGGGCTGCCGCGCTTCGCCATCCGGCTGGCTTGCTTCTCGACCTTTCGGGCCAAACGGGGATCCGTAGCCGCCAGATCGTCGGCCAACACCTCGTTCCCGCCATCACCAGCGCCCCCGGACCGGATCCCGAGCCCGAGAAGCACGACCCCGATCGCCAGGAGGGCGCCGCCAGGCACCACGCCGACCAGGCTGGACAGAGGGGCTTCGAGGCCCGCGGCTCCCGCCACCGCCTCGAAAACGCTACCCAGGGCGACGATTGCAGCCTGGCCCGGGGCGAGCGCCGTCCCGAGCCCGTAGGCTCCCGCGGATGCCACGAGGGCTCCAAAGAGAATGAGTAGTACGCGCATCATGGGTGGGTCGGATTCGCAACCCGTATCGGCCGGAGGGGCCCGGAGGCTGAGCGCCCAGCGTCGGGACCTCGCCCTGGCCCCTCACATCGCTCTAGCCCCAATCCGTCATTGGATCCGGGCCCCTGAGGGTATCGGCCGGGTCAGGCGGCGAGTTGTTCGATGGCCCGATTGAATCGTTGGCGGGTGGAGGCCTCGGCAGCGATCCGCAGCTCGGCGCGCCCCTGAGGCCGAG
>JAAETT010000293.1 GCA_024228115.1 bacterium | reverse complement strand
CTCGGCCTCAGGGGCGCGCCGAGCTGCGGATCGCTGCCGAGGCCTCCACCCGCCAACGATTCAATCGGGCCATCGAACAACTCGCCGCCTGACCCGGCCGATACCCTCAGGGGCCCGGATCCAATGACGGATTGGGGCTAGCTCCGACGCCGCAACCTTCGGGGGCCTGGGCAGGCTTGCAGCGAGGCTCCGCGCCAGCCCGATCGGCTAGTATCCCGCGATGTCCAATCGACTCCCCGCCCTGGCTCTGGCCGCCGTGCCCGGCCGCCGCAAGAAGACCCTCGACCTGGCCCGCGAGATCGAAGCGCGCGGCTTTTCTGGCATCTACTGCGCGAGCTTCGGTGATGGGATGGGCCTGTGCGAGGCGCTGGCGTTCGCCACGGAGCGCATTCCGATCGGCACGGCGATCGTCAACATGTATTCGCGCCATGCGAGCGAGTACGCCCAGACCGCGAGCCTGATCCAGGAGCTCTCGGGCGGGCGTTTCCGCTTCGGTGTCGGCGTCAGCCACGACGCGATGAACCGACGTCTCGGCGTGACGACGGGCAAACCGCTCGCCGATACCCGCGCTTTCGTCGAAGCGTTTCGCGCTACGCCTCGCGTTGGCGAGCTGCCGCCGATCATTCTTGCCGGACTTCGCAAGAAGATGATCGCCCTCTCGGCGGAGATCGGTGATGGCGTGGTCTTTGCCAACGTGGCTCGCTCTCACGTCCCCGAAAGCCTGGCGGCCTTGCCCGAGGAGAAACGTCGCGACCCGACGTTCTTCGTCGGAGACATGATCCCGACCTGTATCTCCGACGATCGAGAGGCGGCCGCAGCCGTCAACCGCAAGACGCTGACCATGTACTTGACTCTCCCCAACTATCGGAACTACTGGAAGGAAGCCGGTTATGTGGAGGAGATGCAGGCGGTCGAGAAGGCGTTCGAGGCGAACGAGCGCGATCGCCTGCCGGAACTGATGACCGATCGCTGGCTTGCAGACGTTTCCCTCTTTGGTTCGGTCGCCGAGGTGAGGGAGGGCGTCGAAGCCTTTTTCGATGCGGGTGTGAGCACGCCGATCCTGGTTCCTTCATCCGCCGTCGGCAACCAGATGAAGGCATTCGAGGAGCTGTTCGCTGCCTTCGCCTGAGCAGGGCTCGCCCGCCGGAATATTGCGTCAGCAGATCGCCAAGCCTGGCCTCCGGGTGATGCCGTGCTGTTGGGATGCCTGGTCGGCGCGGTTGATCGAACAATCCGGCTTCGGGCTCACGTTCATGAGCGGCTTCGCCGTTTCGGGCACGCGCCTCGGCATGCCGGACACGGGCTTGATCTCCTACGCCGAGATGCTCGACCAGGGTCGCAATCTCTGCGAAGCGGTGGACATCCCGGTGATCGGCGACGCCGACACCGGGTATGGCAACCCCCTGAACGTGCAACGCACCGTTCGCGGCTACGCCGGGGCGGGCTTCGCCTGCGCGATGATCGAAGATCAGCTCGCGCCGAAACGCTGCGGTCACACACGGGGCAAGGAAGTGGTGGAGCGTGCCGAAGCGCTCACGCGGTTTCGTGCGGCCGTCGAGACCCGAACGGAGAACGGGTTCGATTTCCTGTTGATGGCACGTACGGATGCGCGAGCGACGCGCGGACTCGACGAGGCGATCGATCGCGCCAAGGCGTTTCGCGATTTCGGTGCCGACATCCTCTTCGTCGAGTCCCCCGCCAGCGAAGAAGAGCTGGCCCGGATCGCACGGGAGCTCGAGGGAACACCTCTCATGGCCAACCTGGTCGAGGACGGTGACACGCCGATGCTGGCCCACGCCGAACTCGAAGCGTTGGGATTCAAGATCGCGGCCTATCCGCTGACGCTCCTCGAGGTGGCATCGAAAGCGATGAACGATGCTCTCGCCGAGATGGCAGCAGGTCGCCATCCGCAAGATGACGCGCGGCTCTCCTTTTCGGAGCTGCGCGAGCTGGTGGGCTTCCCGGCCTACAACGCTGCAGAGGAGCGCTACCGAAACAAGGATTGAGCGTTCCGCGTAGGCGGTGTGCATTCCTTGTCGATCCCCCAGGGAGCGGGTCGCGGGTAAGTGCGCGGGTTTGCTCGGCTCTACGCCGTTCTTCCTTGCGGCATGGGGCTTGCTCCTCTACGGGGCAAGGAGGCTCCCATGTCCATCCGCACCCTCGATGATTTCCGCTGGAACCTGCCCAACGCGCTCTCCGCGCTTCGGCTGGCCCTCGTGCCGAGCCTGCTGTGGGTTGCATGGCTGGGAGAGGCGCGCCTCTTCCTGGCCCTCGTGAGCGTCGCCCTGGCCTCCGATGTACTCGATGGTTGGGTCGCCCGCGCCACCGGCGAAGCCAGTGATGCCGGCTGCCTTCTGGATAGTCGAGCGGATCTCGCTCTCTGGCTCGCGATGCCGCTTTGTACCTGGTGGCTCCGGCCCGACTTCGTGACCGCTGAACTCCGTTGGGTCGCGCTCCTTGGCGTCGCATTCGTCTTGCCGATGGCCGTCGCCTGGCTCAAGTTTCGCGCGCTCACGAGCTATCACACCTGGGGAGCCAAGCTCTCCTCCATCCTCGTCGGCGGTGCCCTGTGGGTCGTCTGGGCCGGTGGCCCCGGCTGGCCGTTTCGCATTGCGGCGGCGATCGCGATCCTGGCGCTGATCGAAGAGATCGCCATCACGGCAGTTCTCGCTCAGCCCGCCATCAACGTGAAGACAATCTGGCACGTACTCCGGGAGCGCCTGCGATAGAGTCGACGGTCATGCATCGTCGCCTGCCTGCGCTTCTCATCCTGGCCGTGGCCTGTGCCGCCCCGCGGCCTCCCGCGGAGATGACGGGCTCCGCGGATCCCGCCTTGGATCTCCATCACGCCTCGATCGTCATCGATACCCACTCGGATACGACGCCCTGGTTCCAGGATCCGGATTGGCATTTCGACGAACGACATGACGTGGGTCACCAGGATCTGCCACGCATGCGCGAGGGCGGGCTCGACGTCCAGTTCTGGTCGATCTACATGGGCAAGACCCCGGGGAAGGGCGCCGCGATCCGTCAGGCGGTAGAACGCATCGACGCCGTTCATCGACTCGTCGCCCGGCATCCGGACGATCTGGCGCTTGCAACGACGGCGGCGGACATCCGGCGCATCGTCGGCGAGGGCAAGGTCGCCTGTCTGATGGGCGTCGAGGGCGGCCACATCATCGAAGAGAGCTTGCCCGCGTTGCGCACGTTCCATCGCCTCGGCGTCCGATACATGACGCTTACCCATTCGTTCCACACGAGTTGGGCCGATTCGTCGGGAACCACCGAGATCCCCGAGCCCGTCCACGGTGGGCTCACGGCCTTCGGCGAGCAAGTCGTAGCCGAGATGAACCGGCTCGGCATGATGGTCGACATCTCCCATGTTTCCGACGACACCTTTCGCGATGTACTGCGCGTGACGAAGGCGCCGGTCATTGCTTCGCATTCTTCAGCCCGCGCGGTCGCGGATCATCCCCGCAATCTCAGCGACGAAATGCTGACGGCATTGGCAGTCAACCGCGGCGTCGTGATGATCAATTTCTACCCCGCCTACATCGATACATCCCTCGCCGAGCCGATGCGCACGCTCTTCGGGCGGATCGGGCCGGAGTTGGCGCAGATCCGCGAAGAGCACGCCGACGATCCGCTCGCACGGAGCCGCGCCTTCCGCGCTCGCCTGGCCAGGGAAGAGATTCCGCGCACGCATCTCGACGTACTGCTCGATCACTTCGACCACGCCATTCGTGTGGCCGGGCCTGATCACGTGGGCATCGGCGCGGATTGGGATGGCGTCCCCAGCATGCCCTATGAAATGGGGGATGTGAGCCAGCTTCCCAACCTGACCCGCGGACTCCTCGCGCGCGGCCATTCGCCGGAGACCGTGCGCAAGGTGCTAGGCGAGAACCTGTTCCGCGTGATGGCAGAGGTCGAGGCGGCGGCCGCACCCTAGCCGAACAGGTGCCCTCCCCGGGTTCGCGATCGCAGAGAACGACGAGATCACACCCCCGCGGCGAGACGCTCGTGTTTTCTGCGCGCTGACCACCTCTCGCCCGGCGACTCTCGCTCGCACACGCGAAGCGGCTCGACGAGCGCTTTCACGCCTAGCGCAGGAGGGCGCGGCCGATGACGGGGAGTTCGAGGATGGGCTTGACGCCTTCGAAGATCGGGAGCACCTGGGCATCGACCACGTATCGGCTGATCGGGTATTCCTCGGCGTAACCCCAGCCGCCGTGCATCAGCTGGCCCTGTTGGCAGACCTCCACGGCGATGTCGCATGCCAGCAGCTTGGCCTGTGCCGCCAGGGTGCCGGCGGCGCGCTCGTCTTCGTCCATGGCTTCGGCCGCCGCGTAGGAGATCGCGCGCGCTGCGAAGAGCTTCGACGCCATTCGACCCAGCGTGTACTGGGTGAGCTGGAACTCCGAGATCGGATGCTGGAACTGCTTGCGATCGACGACGTATTTGGCGGTCTCCTCGAGCGCCGCCTGGGCGAGGCCGCAGCCGCGCCCCGCCGTTTGCAAGCGGCCCGCCGCGAATCCGCCCATCTGGAGGTAGAAGCCCCGCCCAAGGCCCTCTTCGAGGCCGACCAGGTTCGCGCCGGGGATGCGGTAGTTCTCGAGGTTCAGGGTGAACGAGTGCATGCCGCGGTAACCCGGGGTGGCATCGGCCTTGCCCACCATCCGGCCGCCGTCGGGCTGCGTCATCTCGAACTCGTGGCCGGGGAAGGAATCCTTGGGCACGATGAACAGGGATAGACCCTTCTGTCGCTTCGACATGTCCGGGTCCGTGCGCGCGAGCAGGGCCAATACGTCGGCGCGGCCGGCGAATGTGCACCAGGCCTTCGGCCCGTTGATCACCCAGTCGTCGCCGTCCCGGGTCGCGCGGCATTTCACGCCGGCCACATCGCTACCGATATCCGGCTCCGTCACCGACACGCCAACCATGACCTCGCCGGAGGCGAGCTTGGGCAGCCACTGCTTCTTCTGATCCTCGGTTCCGCCCTGGAGGAGAGCCTTGGTCAGGATCTCCGGACGGGTGATCAGCGAGCCCGCACCTGCCAACGAAGCGCGCGAGAGCTCTTCGGTGGTGAGGACCATCGCCAGGTTTCCCATCTCGTGGCCGCCATACTCCTCCGGAATCGAAAGCCCGAAATAGCCGAGCTCACCCATCTTGGTGATGAACTCTTCGGGGATGTCCCGATCCTCGCGGTGGATGAACTCCGCGTGGGGAACGACCTCGTTCTCGGCAAACTCGCGCACGGAATCCCGCACCTGCTCCAACATCTCGTCCAGTGCCGGCTCCGTGCGGCCCTTGGCTTCGATCGCAGCCCGGCCAATCTCGCGAAGCAGGCCCTCCTGGGTGCCCGCTCGAAGGAGCGCTCGCACGTCAGCCGGGAAGGCGGCTTCCAGCTCTGCATCGCCCAGGCCCAGGTCCGGCAGGATTCCGTCCAGCCGGTTGCGGACATTCATCACCAACTCGGCGACGGCGGCCACCGCGGTGGCTTCGTCGAGCTTGCGACCCTCGCTGGCGGAGGATTCGACGAAGGCCAGCACTTCCTGGGCGGCCCGGGCCTCGGTCGACGCGTAGGCGATGCGCTCGGTCAGGACCTGATGGTCATCGATCAACTTCCCGTTCTGGGTCACCTCTCGTGCCTTCTCGAGGCAGGGGTTCAGAAGGGCCATCGCCGCGTCCAGAAGGCTGCGAGCGTCGCTCAAGGAAGGGGGAGCGGTCGGGGAGGTCATGTGACGTATCTCACTTTCTTCGGTCGGGGACCCCGTACTCTAGCGGTGTCGGACGGCTCGCTCACACGTGGCGGCGTCCTGGAGGGCACGAGATGAAGGGAACGCTACATCGATTGGGTGCTGGAATGGCCGTGCTGGTCCTGGCGGGCTGGCTTGGGGCTTGCGGAAGTGAGACGGCGCAGGATGCCATGGACGACGCGGCCTCGGCCGCAGGCGAGGCTGCTGAAGCCGCCGGCGAGATGGCAGAGAAGACGGGAGAGGCCGCCAAGAAGGTCGGCGAGGCGGCTGTGGCCGCTGGGGCCGATGGCGTTGCGGCGGCCGCTGATGCGGCGGGTGATGTCGCGGCGTCGGCAGAGGAGGCCGCCGAAGCGGTCGGTGAGGCCGCCGGCGAGGCCGCTGATCAGGCGGTCGACGTGGCCGCCGATGCAGCGGACGCCACCGCCGAAGCCGTTGGCGACGCTGCCGATGCCGTTTCCGAGGGCGCCGATGACGCCGCGGACGCGGTCACCGAGTAAGCCAGGAGGGCGTCAGCCCTCCAGATAGCTCTGGAGCGTTTCGACAAGGGCCGGGCTGCCGAAGAGCAGCCCGAGCCCGCGTCCATCCGCGCTCCGGTCGAGCGTCACGCAGCGTCCGCCGGCTTCGGGGACGAGGATCTGTGTGGCGGCGGCGTCCCAGAGATTCATTCCCACGTCCACCATGGCGTCGATACCGCCGTGCAACACCTGGGCGTGGCCGAAGGCGTCCGTGTAGCCCCGGAAGATCGGGAAGTCTGCGACCATGCGGTCGAAGGCTGGCCGCTCGCCGAATCCGTCGAAGCAGAAGGCATCCCCGTGGGCCAGCACGGCCCGCCGGGGATCGGTCTCCTGGGAGACGCGAACCCGTTCTTCACCTCGCCGTACGCCAGCACCCTTCCAGCCCACATAGCGTTCCTGGAGGCCCGGCAGATCGATCAGGCCGAGGACGGGCTCGCCGTCCTCGAGCAGGGCAATGATCGTGCTGAACAGGGCGATCCCCCGGCTGAATCCGATCGTTCCGTCGATCGGGTCGACCACCCAGCGCAACCCTTCGCCGGTTCCTTCGCTGCCGAATTCTTCGCCCAGGATGCCGATCTCCGGGTCGAAGCCGCGCAGCACGGAACGGATGGCCTGCTCGGCGGATCGGTCCGCTTCGGTCACCGGTGAGCCGTCGCTCTTGGTTTCCACCTCGACCCGGCGGAAGCGGGGCAGGATCTCCCGGCGAGCGGCATCCGCCGCCGCGCCGGCGAAATCCGCAGCTGCGATGAGATCGAGGGGCATCGAGGCCAACTCTAACGAAGCGCGTGCCGCGAGGGAGGAATCTTCCATGCGTCCCGGCACGAGCGAAGCCCCCCGGCCCGGGGATAGAATCGGAAGCATGACCGACACCCTCGCGCAGAAGCTCGGATTCGCAGCCGGGAATCGCATCGCGATCCTCCACGTCGATGACATCGGAATGTGTCACGCAGCCAACGAAGGCGGCTTCGCGGCTTTGCTCGAGGGCCTGCGACCTGCGGAAGCATCATGGTCCCCTGTCCCTGGTTTCGCGGAGCGGCAGAGCGCGCGCGAGCGCATCCCGATCTGGATCTGGGAGTCCATCTCACGCTGAACGCCGAATGGTCGGCCTACCGCTGGGGGCCGGTGGCTGGGCGCTCGGCCGTGCCGAGCTTGCTCGACGAGGAGGGTTATCTCCCGCGTACGCTCGCCGAAGTCGCCGAGAACGCCGAGCCCGAGGAAGTGGCGGTCGAGTTGCGCGCTCAGGTCGTGATGGCATTGGACGCCGGGATCGACGTCACCCATCTCGATGCGCATATGGGCACCGCCTTCTTGCCGAAGTTCTTGCCGGCCTACCAGGCGCTCGCGATGGAGTTCCAGGTTCCGGTCCTGGCGGCCAGCCCGGACGAGGCGACGCTCGAAGCCGCCGGCCTGGGCGGGGCCAAGCCGGTCTTCGACGCCATGGCCGATGCTTTCAACGCCAAGGGGTTCCCCGTGCTCGACGGTCTCGACGCCGACTCACTGGGCTTCGCCGAGGGAGCGGGCCTCGCCCACAACCACGCTCGTCTCGATGGTCTGGGCCAGGGCGTCACCTATGTCATCTGCCATCCCGCTTCCGATGGGGAGGAGCTTCGCCGCATCACCCCGGATTCTGCGCATCAACGGGAGTTCGAACGCAGTTTCTACGGTGGCCCTTCCGGCCGCAAAGCTCTCGAAGAGCGCGGCATTCAAACGCTGGGGATGCGGGCCTTGCGAGATTTCCTGAGAGGACGTTAGTTCGGGATCTCGTTCAGGGTGTACCAGGCTTCCCTGACCCAGAGTTCTTCTCCCCGGTCCGAGCGCAGGCCAGGATCGAGGCGCAGGTAGACGACCCGACCCGGCTTCAGGTCCGCGAGATCGACGGAGAGGACGCGCCGGTCGAGCGAGAGGCGCACATCCGTCACGAGAAGCTCTCGCACATCGAACTTCGGACCGCCGTAGCGGGCGCTTGGTACATAGAACCAATCGCTCGCGGTGATCTCTGCTGCGGTTGCTTTCGACTCCGCCGCGAGAGGCCTGGTGAATTCGATGTCGAAGCCCTTCGGTGTTGCGCGAACGGCGAAGGGCTCGAAAGCGGGCTCGTCGCCGAAGCGCAGACGTTCGAGGCCGAACCAGGCCTTGCCCGGGGCACCCCAGTTGCCCTTGCTGCCGATTTCCCCGACCACGAGGCTGCCGTCCGGAGCTTCGAGCAGCCGGTTGGCGCCGCCTTCCAGGCCGGCGCTGAAATGGAATGCCGCGCCCTGGAGCTGTCCGCCGATTTCTTCGAGCACCGCTCGTTTGAGGCCGCCGTTGTAGATATCTCCGAACAAGATGTGCCCTGCGTAGGGGCCTGTTCGTAGCGCGAGGGGTTGGGTGGGAGAGTTGCCGATTTCGTTCTGGGGCAGCCAGACGGCGGGGCGGGCGGGTTCCGGGAGTTCCCGCGTTTCACCTGGCTCGCGCCAACCGTGGAAGGCGCCGCGTTCGACGAGCAGCAACTTGCTGGCCGGAAGCCAATCGCCCTGGTTGTCGGTGACGAGCAGGCCGCGGCCCGGAAGCCATGCGACGCCGTTCGGCGTTCGGAAGCCCTTCGCGAGCCGCTCGAACGCACCATCGGCCACCGAGACACGGAAGGCCGTGCCGCGGTCCGGTGTCTGTTCCGGGCAACTCTTGCCCCCGGGCAGGACGCATACGGAGAGCGTGCCGTAGAGGAAGCCGTCGTGGTGGGCGAGCCCGAACCCGAATTCATGGAAGTTGGATGTCACTTCCCACGCCCGACTCACGGCCTGGTACTCGTCGATCCAGTCGTCGCCATCGAGGTCGACGAGGCGGGTGATCTCCTGCTTCTGCATCACGTAGATGCTGTCGTCCACCACCGCGACACCGAGTGGCTCGTGCAGGCCCTCGGCAATACGGGTCGCCTCGATTCCAGCCGCGGGGCCTTGCCAGCCTGCGACGAGGAAGACGGCGCCGTCCTGGTCCCAGGTCGCGACGACGAGGCGCCCGTCGGGAAGGATCCCCAGCCCGCCGACTTTCGGTGTGAAGCCTTCGGGAAGGATGCGCGCCACATCGAGCGCGGGGTGGAGGACTTCGGGCCGCGGCAGGACGGAGGTGTCATAGGTCCACGCATACTGGGCTCTCGCGCCTGCGTCCGAGGCGCCGGTCTCCTCATCCCCCGGTGTGATCCCAAGGATGTAGCGTGCGATGGTGGCGGCCTGCGCCCGGGAAAGATCGGGATGCGGAGGCATCGCGCCCTGGCCCCAGCGGTTCGCTCCGCCGTTGAGGATGGTCGTCGCCAGCTGTTCGGTGATCGCCTCCTTCGGTTCGTTCGCGTAGCGGAGCGCGATCTCCGACCAGGCCGGGCCGACCAGGCGTTCGTCTCGTCCATGGCAGGTGATGCAATCGCTGCCCTCGATCCAGGCCTCGGCGCGTGATGCCGGTATGCGGAAGCCGGAGCGTCTGGTCCTTTCGAGGGACCAGCCCGGCGCATCGAACCATTGGGTAAGAAGCGTTTCGTGCTCACCCAGGAGAAGGCGCTCATCTTCGAGGGTGCCGCCGTCGGTCTCGACATCCCTGGCGCCTGAGCGAAGAGTCAAGGCGAGGGAAAACCGCCCGGGATCCGACTCGACGAGGAATCGTCGTTCGAGCCCGAGGGCATCTCCGTCGTGCACGAGTTCCGGCGATTCGCGAACACGCACACTCCTCCCGGCGTGGTTCAGCTCGTAGAGGAGATAGGCTCGACCGCTTTCGGGCCCGACGCCGTGGCCCAGGTAGCGGACCCCTGGAATGATCCACTCCTCGCCGACGGCGACGCGCCAATCGCTTTCGTCCGGATGCCGCAGATACGCCGCACCCGTACTCACCGGTTCCGGGCCGTGCCGCATGTCGTAGACAGCACCTTCCTGTTCGAGTTCACCCCGCCACAGCTGGTACACGGACGCGGTTTCAGTGCCGTAGGCGAGCCAGATTCCCGGAGCCAGGGCCAGCTGCAACATGCGGGGCCGACCATCGAGGGAACTGCGGAGAATCCAGGGCGCATGCCCGCGGCCGGGAACGAGTTCCCGGCCGAAGCCCGCACGGTCGCCGGCCCGCGGAGGGAACAACTCGTACCGGGCAGCAACGAGGAGCTCCCAGGTCGTGAGTGAGCGAATCGTGGCCTGGGTTTCTTCCGGTTGGTCGCGTAGCCAGAATTGGAACGCTACTGCGATCCCCAATCCGAGCAGCAAGATCAGGCCCGTCGCAATGAGAAGGACGCGCCTCAGAATGGACATCCAGAACAGGGTGCCGCGGGTGGAAGCTCTTGTCAGCAGGCATCGCGGCCGGGCCCGGGGCGTGGGATGATCCTGGAATGGAAGACGTCCTTTCCGGTCTGCACATCGAACGGCACGGAACGGGGCGAGCGGTCGTGCTGGCACATGGGTTCGCAGGGAGTGCCCGGAATTGGCGACCGCAGTTGCGCGCGCTGCGGGAGCGGTACGAGGTTGTCGCGTACGATTCCCGCGGCCATGCACGCAGCGATGCGCCCGATGATCGGCGGGCCTATTCCGAGGCTGCGTTGGTGCGGGATCTCGGCGCCGTGGTGGGTGCGGTCGGGGATGCGCATCCGGTCGTGGGCGGGCTTTCGATGGGAGCGGCGGTCGCACTGGCATGGGCTCTGGCGGAGCCCGCGACTCCGCGAGGGCTCGTCCTCGCCTCGCTTCCTGCCGGTCCTGGCACCGGACGAGGTGTCTCGGCCCATGCGGGAGCCTTTGCCGAGGCTCTCGACCAGGAAGGGGTGGACGCTGCCGGTGCCCGGTATGCGTGGGGCCCCGGATCCGGCCTGGACGAACGGGGCGCAACCCTGGTTCGTCAGGGCTTCCTCGAGCATTCCCCACACAGCCTCGCCCATATCCTTCGCGAATTCCTGGGTTGCCGCGCCACTCCGGCTGAGCTGGCACCCCGGTTGCGGTCCCTGAACGTGCCGACCCTGGTTCTAGCCGGAGAACTCGACGAAGCCTCCCTACCTGCCTGTCGCGAGCTGGCGCGCCTGTTGCCGCACGCTGAACTCGAGGTGATCCCGGCTGCAGGACATGTCGTGAACCTCGCGCAGCCGGCTGCCGTAAACTCTGTACTCCACGCCTTTCTTGCTGCCCTCGACGGAGAAGAAATTTGATCCGGAATCTCGCGTTGCTCGGCTTGTTCCTGTCGTCCCCGGCTGCGCTCGCCCAGGGAGATTCCACGTGGCCCCATTGGGGCGGGGATAGCGGCGGCATGCGTTATGCCGAGCTCGAGGAGATCACGCGCCAGAACGTGGGCGAGCTGGAAGAACTCTGGGCCTGGCGCCATGGCGACGTGTCCGATGGCTCCGAGCCTTTCACCACGACCAGCGCCTTCCAACTGACACCGCTCCTGGTCGAAGGGACGCTCTTCGGTTGCACTCCCTTCAGCCGGGTCTTTGCCCTGGATCCGCAGACGGGCCAGGAGAAGTGGATCTTCGATCCGGAAATTGATCGGCACGCGAGATGGAGCAATCAGCTCGTATGTCGGGGTGTGGCCAGTTGGATCGACCCGCTAGCCGAGGCGGGTGCGACTTGTCGCCACCGCATCCTCACCAACACTGTCGACGCACGGTTGATCGCACTGGATGCCGCCACCGGCAAGACCTGCCCGGGGTTCGGGGAGGCTGGCCAGGTGGATCTGAACCCGGGCGTCGGCGAAACCCGCTGGAAGGGAGAGTATCAGCTCACGTCAGCGCCGACCCTGGCGGGAGACCTGGTTGTCGTCGGCTCGGCAGTCAGCGACGGGAGGCGAATCGAGGCGCCTTCCGGTGTGATTCGTGCATTCGACGTGCGCACGGGGGCGATGGCCTGGGCCTGGGATCTGTCGCCGCCGGATGAGCCCGGCGGAAAGCGCGAACCCGAGAGCGGCTGGATGCTCTCGACGCCTAACGTGTGGGCGCCGATGTCCTACGATTCGGAGCGGGACCTGCTCTTCGTTCCGACCGGAAATCCTACGCCCGACTACACGAGCGCTCACCGCCAGGGCCTGGATCACTACGGTAGTAGCACCGTGGCGCTGCACGCACGGACGGGCAAGGTGGCCTGGGCATTCCAGACCGTGCATCACGATGTCTGGGATCTCGATGTTCCCGCGCAACCCGTGCTCTTCCCCTTGCGCCGCGGTAGGAGCGTGATTCCGGCAGTGGTGCAGCCTACGAAGAGCAGTCATCTCTTCATTCTCGATCGTCGGAACGGCAAACCGCTCTTTCCCGTGGAGGAGCGACCGGTCCCGCAAGGAGGTGAAGAGGGATTCGTGCTCTCGCCGACCCAGCCTTTCCCGCTGAAGCCACCGCCGCTCATGCGCTTGGAGATCGCTCCCGAGGACGCCTGGGGCCTCACGTTCTGGGATCGGGGGAAATGCCGAGAGAGGATCGAGGAACTCCGCTCCGATGGCGCGTTCACGCCGCCGAGCGTGCAGGGCAGCATCATGATTCCCGGCAACGCCGGCGGATCGAACTGGGGAGGCGTGGCGATCGATCCGGAACGCCAACTCCTCCTGGCGAATGTCATGGATCTCCCCTGGGTCGTGACACTCATTCCGAGGTCCGAGTACGAGAAGACCGTGGCAGCACGCCGCTCCGGCGTGGAATACGCACCGCAAGAAGGGACCGCCTGGGGCATGAGCCGGGAGAACTTGACCTCACCTCTCGGTATCCCATGCAACGCGCCGCCCTGGGGAAGCCTCCACGCGATCGATCTCCAAACCGGCGACCTGCGCTGGAGCATTCCGATCGGTGGGCTGCCCTTGATCGGTGACATCGGATTGCCGAACCTCGGCGGGCCCCTCGTTACGAAGAGCGGCCTCGTCTTCCTGGCGGCGACGTTCGACTCGGCTTTCAGGGCCTTCGACATCGAGACGGGCGAGGAACTCTGGGAAACGTCCCTGCCTGCGGGTGGACAGGCGATTCCGATGACCTTCCGCGCTGGCGGACGCCAGATCGTGGTGATCGCGGCTGGAGGTTATGGCCGTATCCCCATCGACATGGGGGACAGTCTGGTCGCGTACGCACTTCCCGCTGATTGAGCTGGGGGCTCGCGCATCTGACAGCTGAGGGTCCGAGAAGAGTAGGGAAGCTCCTGCTGAAGACCGTGTTCCATGCGCTGCGTTTCAGGACGGCCAGCGCCTTCGGTTAGTATACCCGCGATCATGCGTATCGAGCCGCTGTTCAGCGCGGACCAGATTCAGGAGCGAGTGCGAGACCTCGCTGGACGTCTTGTCCGCGAATACGCCGATGCTCCGCTCACGGTCATCTGCATTGCAGGGGGTGCCCGGCGCTTCGTCGATGATCTGCTCCGCCACCTCGCACGCCGCGGAATCGAGCCCGAACGTCTCGACGTTCGTGCACATCGCACCGAAGGCACGACCCTTGGCCCCGTGCAGGTGGAGCATTTCGATCCCGAAGGCCTGGAGGGGCGCGACGTGCTCGTGGCCGATGACATTGCCGACGAAGGCGCAACGCTACAAGCGGTTCTCGAGATCGTGTCGTTGGGCGAGCCGCGTTCCGTTCGCACCGCCGTCCTGATCGACAAACGCGAACGCCGACGGCAGGTCGTGCCCATCGACTACGCAGCCTTCGAACTCGAGGCCGGATGGGTGATCGGCTACGGCATGGACGTCGACGGCGAGTACCGCGAGCTCGATTGGATCGGGCTGCTGAAAGACGATCGTTTCTAGCCCGCCCGATCCCTTTATCGGTCTTCCAGGGATTCCGCCGAGCGAAGCAGGGCCGGGTCTTCGAATGGATCGCCGTGGAAATCGAGCGACTCGTAGGCGCGGGTGCGATGGGCATCGGTGGCGAGCGGGCTCTTCTGGTTGGGCAGGCCGTCCACTGTCGTGAGCGAGAGGCTGCGGAGCAGATAGGGGCCATCGTGCCGTCCCTCCCGCATGACCAGGCCATACACGGTGAGGGGAAGCCAATGCACGCCAGGTTCCAGGCTCTGGGCGTACTGGCTCCACGCGAATGGCGCGCCTGCCGCATTGGCGAGGGTTGCCTCGAGATGAAAACGTGAGGCTTCGGCGACCTCGATCTCGACATCGACGACGAGGTTTCCCTCCACGATGGCGTCGCGATAGCGCCCGGTGAGCGAAGCCTTGGGAGCGCTGTAGAGGAAGCCGGTCGTCGCGGAGCGGAGTTCACCTTCTTCGGTCGTGGCTGTCACCGAGACGAGGTAGGCCCCGCGCATGGACGTCTGTGCGGTGGCACCTGGCGAAACGCTGGCTGTGAAATCCAGATCGCCGGCGCGGGCATCCGCAGCTTTTCCGTCATCGGCGAAAACAAGTGCGGCGACGAAGGTGCCCTGCGGATCGCGGATCTCACCTCGCAAAGCCCGAGGTGAGATGGCGCGACCCGCGTTGTGCAGCGTCGCATGGATCACGACCGGTTCCGGGGTCACGAAGCCTGTCGCCGCCGGACGCAGGATGAGCCCGGGTTCCAGATCTCGCGGCAGGCTGTGGCCGGGATCGACGGCGCGAGCTTCACGGATGGGGTCCTGCCCGCCTGGCAGTGGGCGTGACCACGGAGGAAACCTGGCGCGCTCGCGGTAATCGTCGGCGGCCTTGGCGGCCAGGCCGCGAAGCTCCGGGAGGACCGGGGGCGCTAGCCGCGCCGCTGGCGCCTCGAAGGGTTCTCGAGGCACGGGGTCGAACGAAGGTTGGGGCTCTGGCCCGTCTTCCGCCGGCGCGATGGCGGGTGTCGCAGGGTCGCCCGCATCCGAGATCAGCCATCCCACGCCGAGCAGGGCGCAGATCGCAATCCCGATGGCGACCCTCTGCTGCCGCCGGCTCACCTCAGACGCGTCGGAATCGACGCCGAGCGGCGAAAAGGATCGGAACGAGCAGGACGAGTTCCGCCCCCAGCCCGCATTTCGGAGGCGTCGTCCTGTTCAGCAGGAAGCCGTCATCGACGAGACGCGCGACGAGCTGCGCAGCGGACATCGTCGTCTGCACCTCGGTTTCCGCAGCGCAGGGCGTGAGGCCGCAGTACCAGCTGCCGTTGGGGATGGTGTATCTCGAATCCCGGTCGCCATCGTCGCGCGTGTCGTCGTGGTTCTCATGGCCCACATCCAGGTTCAGGAATCCGGAGACTTCCTGCTTCGCGCCGGCGCCGCACACATCGCCGTTGTCATAAGACGCAGTCGCGCTGCCATTGCATGTAGTACCCAAGTAGAAATGTCCGGTTTCTCCAAAGTAGAAATGTCCGCTTTTTCCAGTCGCCCGGGGTACCCCCGCGGGCATGGAGACAGTGAGCATGAGCTACGAGGAACTGGATCGCGTGGGCGTGATTGAGCGCGT
>JAAETT010000292.1 GCA_024228115.1 bacterium | reverse complement strand
TCCGGTCGAGCCGGGAGGGCGTTCGCCCTGGGTCAAGGACCTTTCGACCCGGAAGATCTGAATCGGAATCCGGAACGGCGGGCTGCGTCGCCCCCCGGCCAAATGATCAGATTTCTACGCTTCTGAGTGAGCGTCTACATGTGCCCAGCCCCGGCGACTCCCGTACCTCGCAAGAGGAGCGAAGCGGCCCCAGATTCGGCGAAATCGATCCCAGCCGTTGGAGCGCGAGGTGGGGTCTTCGCGTTAGGATCTCGGGATGACGAAGCGAACTCTTAGAACCCCCCTGTGTGACATGCTTGGAATCGAATACCCCATTCTCAGCGCTGGAATGGGCCCTAGCCTGATCGGTGAGTCCACCGGTGCTCCCGTCGAGCTGGTCGTAGCCGTTTCCGAGGCTGGCGGTCTCGGTGTGCTAGGCGGCGCCGGTTATACCGTGGAAGAGATGCGTGACGCGATTCGCGAGATCCGCAAGCAGACGGACAAGCCCTTCGGCGTCGACCTGCTGCTGCCCGCCCAGCAGGTGGCCAGTGGCGATGCTCCCGCCGAGAACACGCACGAGATTCCGCTGAAGGACATCCTGCAAACGCTTCCCCAGGAACACCGCGAATGGTTCCTGCACATCCAGCAGGAACTCGGGTTGCCAGATACGGAGGCGGTGCTGAGCAGCGGCACCACCACGTCGCGGCCCCATGCGGCCGTCGAGGCCTGCATCGACGAGCAGGTGCCCCTCTTCTGCGCGGGCCTGGGCAACCCGGGGTTCATGGTCGAGGCCGCACATCAGGCGGGAATGAAGGTGCTCGGCATCGCTGGCAACTCGAAGAACGCGGGACGTATCGCTGCGAGCGGAGCGGACCTGGTCGTGGCGCAGGGGCATGAAGCTGGCGGACATACGGGTCGGGTCGGATCCATGGCGCTCTGGCCGCAGGCGATCGATGTGGCCGCTCCTACGCCGGTTCTTGCCGCCGGAGGAATCGGCGACGGACGAGGGGTGGCCGCGGCGCTCGCGATGGGCTGCGTGGGAGTCTGGGTGGGCACCCGCTTCCTGGCCTCCAACGAAGGTGGCGCCCTCGACCTTCAGAAAGAGGCCATCTTGAATGCCACAGATGAGGATACGCGCCGTACCACCATCTACACGGGCAAGACCTCTCGAGCGACTTACAACCGCTTCCATGATTTGTGGGAGCAATCGAATCTGGAGCCACTGCGCTTCCCCGTACAGGTGATGTTGGCCTCGGCGGTCGTGGACATGTTCAATCGCGCCGGAAAGGTGGAGTACGTCGGGCCCTTCGCCGGACAGGTCTCAGGCTTGATTGACGAGATCAAACCGGCCGCGGAGATCGTGGATGAATTGGTCGAGGAGGCCGTTGAGATCCTGACCCGGCGTCTACCCGAGAGCGTGACGGCGTCCTAGCCAATCCCCCTCGATCAGGAAGCCCGATGCGAGCCGCGCTCGAAACGCATCCCAGCGTGTCGAATTGCGTCGAAACTGGAGGACAGTGTTGACGGCCTCCGGCAGGCCTCTTCTCGCCGGCTTGTTGATCCTCCTACTCGCTGCGGGATTCGTTGCCTCCAGCATGAACCCTCCGCCGGCTCGAGCCGGGGACGAGCCGGCGAACGGATTCTCGTCAACGCGGGCGCTGGAGATGCTGGAGCGCCTCGTCGGAGATGGCATTCCTCATCCAGGTGGAAGCCCGGCGAACGCACGGGTCCGCGAACGCCTGCTCCACGAGCTCGTGCAGATGGGATACACGCCCATCGTTCGCAAGAGCTTCGCGTGCACGGACAACGGGGCCTGTGCCGACGTCCAGAACGTATTGGCGCGGCTCCCCGGAACCGGCTCCGATACGGCCGTCCTGCTTGCCTCTCACTACGACTCCGTGCCGGCCGGCCCGGGCGCCTCGGACGACGGCACCGGGGTGGTGGTTCTCCTGGAAACGGCACGGGCTCTTCGCTTGGACGCACCACCTCGGAACGACGTGATCTTCCTCTTCGATGAGGGCGAAGAACAGGGATTGATCGGTGCGCAGGCCTTCGTCGAGTTCGATCCCTGGGCCGCGGACGTGGCGGTCGTCGTGAACGTGGAGGCTCGTGGAACCGGCGGAACCAGTGCGATGTTCGAGACCAGCGATGGGAATTCGGATCTACTGGCCCTCTTCTCACGGGTGGTGCCAAGAACCTCGGGCTCCTCGGTCTTCCAGGATCTCTATGAAATCCTCCCCAACGATACGGACCTGACGATCTTCAAGAGGCACGGCATGGCGGGCTTGAATTTCGCCAATGCCGGAAATGTCGAGCGCTACCACACGCCTGTCGATGACGTAGCCCACGCAGACCCCGCGACGATCCAGCAGCACGGAGACACAATCCTCCCGCTCGCCCGTGAGCTCGCGGCCTCTGAGCTCCCGATTCCCGAATCCGATGATTCCGCCTTCTTCGACGCGGGCGGAATGGGCCTGGTTCGTTGGCCCGCCTCCTGGGGAATGCCGCTGGCGTTCATCGCCTTCCTGGCCGTCTTGGGAGTGCTCGGCGATCGCGTTCGTCGGGGCGCTGTCAGCATTCGACTGCTCTCTTGTGGAAGTGCCGCATGGTTGCTCGGAATTGCGCTTGCGTGTGCCTTCGGCTTTGGCCTGACCGTCTCCCTCCAGGAATTGGACGGCAGCCTCGCACCGTGGACCGCCTACCCACTCCCTGCCCGAATTGCGTTCTGGGTGCTCGGGTTGACGGGTTCCCTCGTCGCAAACACCTGGCTGGGGCGGCGTGCCGGCGCCTTGGGAGCCTTTGGTGGCGCTCTGCTCTGGTGGGCCATCCTCGGCCTGGCCCTGACGATCTCGCTCCCCAGCGCGGGTTTTCTGCTGGTCTTCCCGCTGCTGGCGGCAATCCTCGGAATGCTGATGGGGAAACAACGGCGAAGCGAAGCGGACGACACCAGCATCGTCGCCGGCTCTCTCTGCTGGATCGCGGTAGCGGGGTTCTTCTGGCTTCCGATGGCCTTCCTGTTCGAGACGATGCTGGGCTTCCGAGCCGGTGCCCTCGTCGCGACGAGCGTCGCGTTTGCCGGATCGGGCCTGGCAGCCCTCGTGGCGCGAAGCGAAAGGCAGAGGGTCGGCGCATGGATCGTGGCCTGTGTTGCCTGCATCTCCGTCGCGTCGATCTTGCAGCTCGTGTTGCCGTCCTACACACGCGATCATCCTCGGCACGTAAGCATCATGTTCCACCAGGACGCGGACGCGAACATCGCTCATTGGATCGTCAGCGAGCGACAGGGCCCTGTTCCGGAACGGATGCGGATCGCCGGCGGTTTGAGCGATTCGGAACTCCCGCTTCCCACCCTTCCGGGCTGGTATATCGACCGTGCCGCCGTCGGCCCGACCGACAGCCTTTCGATTGCTGGGCCCGAGGTGGAAATCCTGGCGACGCGATCGGTTTCGGAAGGCCGTGAGTTCAAGGTTCGCCTCCGCTCACCTCGAGGCGCACCGACCATGGAGCTCTGGTTCCCGCCGGAGACGACGCCCACCTCGGTTGCGATCGAAGGAACGCCATTCCCGCCGAATAGCGAAAGGTTGTTGATGTTCTCGAAGGGGTGGCATCGCTTTGCGCACCTGACCGTCCCCCCGGAAGGCTTCGAGCTGGTACTCGTTCTCCCGGGGGACGAGCCGGTCTCGGCCTGGCTGATCGAGCAGAGCTACGATCTCCCGGAAGCCGCAGCGGATCTACTCGCCGCGCGACCGGTCTTTGCCACGCCCGTGCACGGGGGCGACACCACCGTCCTCACGAGGCAGCTCGAGTTCTAGCCGGACCACGGTTCGCATCAGATCGCAGAGAACCAGCCCATCGCCCCTCGTTCAGCCATGTGCACCTGGTGGGGATGAAACATGTAGCGGCCTCGCTCGGGCAAACGGAACTCGACGATCGCCCGCTCGGCTTGAGCGAGGGTCACGACGTCCGTGTGCTCGTCCGGCTCGAGGCTCGTCCCCGTCCTGTAGACATCGAAGGTCTCGGCGTGCAGATGGAACGAAGCGACAGGATCTCCGCTCACCATGTTCGTGATGTAGAGCCGGACGAGCTCACCGGCGGGGACTTTGATTGGAAAGCGTGCGAAGAAGCCCGCAACTCCGTTCCATGCATAGAGCTCGTTTCGCCCGTCGCCATCCAGATCGAAGCCGCATAGCACGAGATTGAATTCGTGGGCCGGAGCCCTTGGTGTGGTCGGATCGACGATCAATGCGCCGTAGAGCCCCTTCGCGATATGCCGTGAAACCGGAAGCGCATGGCAATGGTAGGGATGGAGCCCGGCCGGGCCGGCCCGAAAGCGATACGTTTCGGATGCGCCAGCTGGAACGGGCTGCCAGCCATCCTGGCTTACGGCATGCCGTCCATGGAAATGCACATTGTGGGGATGCATCCCCGTGTTCCGGAAATGGATCAGGAGTTCGTCGCCCTCGGTGGCCCGAATCAGCGGGCCCGGCACGCGATCATTGTATGTCCATGCGGCAAATGTCTTTCCCTGGGCGACCTCGATCGGTCGCTCGTTCACCCAGAGTGACACCTCGCGCACACGGCCGGGCTTGGAAAATTCGGGAGGCGGTGGTATCGACAGGGCATCGAGCGCCTTTGCGCCCAGTCGGGCAGGCGGATCCGCGTCACCTCCGTAGCCGGACTGGACGACGGGGGCGGGCATCTCGTGCATCCCGGTTGCGGCGTCATCGGCGTACGCGTCGGCCTGTGCTCGCGCGCCTGCCAGGCCCGTCCCCGCTGCGACGCCGCCGCCGAGCAGGAGCCGCATGAGATCGCGACGCCTCACGGGCACCTACACACCCGCCAGGCTTCGGACACCGATCATCAGCAGGATCCCGCTGACGAGCAATCCCGCCACGAGGATGCCAGCCCCGAATCGCCACCTCCCTGCCAGGCCGAGCGCCAGGCAGGCAAGAGCAGAGACTGCCGGGAGGTAGTACGACCAACGCATCAGCAGGGAGACCAGAAGGCCGGGTGCACTGGCCCGCGCGTAGTCGGGAAGGAGGGAATCCGGTGTCTCTCCGCCCTGATAGGCGTCGGCCTCCGGAGGCAGCTCCGCCGAAGCGAGATCGAAGTCGAGCCCCTCGAAGACATCCACGGCGGGCCGGACCGGCGCGGAAACGCCGCCGGGCATGAGCGGCTGATCGGGTGGTACGGGTTGCACCTTGTAGTCCGAGGACTCGAAGTTCGGACTATTTGCCCAGTCGACCCGACGAAGGACGGCCAGACTGGGCAGCATGTCCCAGCCGAGCGGAAGGCGTAGCCCCCGACAGCCGTGAAAGACCTCCAGCCCTGGCGGAGCACTCGTCTCGAAATCGTTGGCCTCGAAGCAATTCCCGCTGCTCGAGGGGCCGGCGAGCGCGAGGTCCGCACGGCCAGAACGCCGGATGATGTTCTTCCGGATCACATTGTCCTTGGCGGGCCAGAAGTTCTCGTGCTGGTTCGGCATGACGACGATCCCGTGATCCTGATGACCCACGACCAGATTCCGCTCGACCACGTTTTCCAGGCCACCGGCGAGAACGATTCCCATCCCGAGGACGGGCCGGGTCAACGGAAGCGTCGGTGCCTCCGGATTGCCGTTGGCCACGACGAGGTTGGCGACGATCGTCGATCTCCGTTGCGGCGGCAGAAGCTCCGAGTCCAGGGTGTTGGGCCCGATTCCCGCAATGTTATGTCTCCAGATCGAGCTGACGATGTAGAGGTCGCCCCCCGAGTTCGTGCCGGAGTAGCCGAGGGCGTTGTTCTCGGAAATGACGTGGCGGATCACCATCTTGCAGGGCTGGCATTGCCCGACATAGAACCCGGAATCCGGAGACCCCGAGGCCCATGAGTGCTCGAAGAGGCCATCGGTCGAATCGAATGCGTAGACGCCATAGAGCCCATTGTTGTAGGCCGTCAGGTAGGACGCCCGATACCCGGTGATCCCGGTCCAGAAGAATCCGTTCTGGACGGCATTCCGAGCCGTCATGTTCTCGATGGCCACACCATCCGCAAGCACGAGCACGCCGTTTCCGCGCAAGAACTCGCCGTCGACGATGACTTCGTTGCGATCGACTCCGCGAATGACCAGAGACGGAGTCGTCACCAGCACCTCTTCGCGGTAGATGCCCCGATCGACCAGCACCAGATCGCCAGGGCTGGCTGCGTCCACACCCGCCTGAATGGTCGGATAGTCCTCTGGGACGTGCCGGGTGATACCCGAGGCCACGGATACGACGCTCGGACCTGCGCTCTCTGCCTCCGCGAATTCCACATCGCCAACGACGACGACTCCAGCCATCGCGATTCCGCCGGGGGCACCATGGAACGTACAGAAATACGGAAAGACACCTGCTTCCTGGAACTCGACCGATGCCTCGGACTCCGCGGGCATCGTGAGATCACCGTAGTCTGCTTCCGTGGACCACGACCAATCGTCCGCCACGGCGTTATGCGGGTTGCGTCCGACGTTCACCCAACGGACACTTTCGCCGACGGGAATTCGCACGACTCGCGGGTAGAACGTGTTGTCGTACATGTCGACACGGGCCGAAACCGGATCCTGGACTGCGACCGTCGGTTCCTCGGAAGAGCCACAAGCCAAGACACAGAACACGACGCCACCGACGAAGGCAGCGACCGGGAGCCTACGCGAGCCCTGGCTGGTACGGGGTTTCGCCATCGAGTCTCTCCCTGGATCTGGCCGACGCCGCCTGATGCGGGCAGGAATTCTACGTATTACTACAGTAACCGCTTCCCCGTTCGGAAGGTGCCAAAGATGAGACTCGCCGCGACAGCCCTCTTCTTCCTCATCGTCCTGCCCCCGATGGCAGGCGGGGCGGCCGAGGACGAAACGATATTCGGATCGGCAGATCACTGCGTCGCGTATCAGACGATCAAGGACATGTGGTTCGTCGTCGACACCGGTATCGTTGGAAAGAGCTGCGAGGTCGAGGCGTCGCTCACGTCGACACCCGACGACGTCGCACCGCGGATCTCGGTGAGCTTGCCGATCGAGAGCCTGGATTCGAACAACCGTTTCCGAGACGGTGCCGTTGCGGACCTGCTCGGCGCCGAGGAGCAACCCGAAATACGCTTTCTCTCGAGCCCGCTCGAGGCGGAGACATTGCGCCAGGCCCTTCCGAGCGGCCGATTCGAGCTGGCCGGCGTCTTGAGCTTCGGCGGCAAGGATTTCCAGGTGGCCTTCCCTGTCGAAATCATCCAAGGCAACGACCGCCACTACGCGAAGGGCGTCCTGGCCTCTTCCTTTACAGCCTTCGCGGTCGAAGTACCCACGATCGCAGGTGGATTGATTGCCCGCCCCAAGGATGCCCTTGACCTGGCTTTCCAGCTCGAATTGGAACGCGTGGATGGCCTCGAAGCCTGGGCAGAGTCAGCCGGCCTGAGCGCTGACGCCGAGGAATGATCCAACCCGAGCCCCCTCTCGAGACCGTTTCTCTACCCCAGTAGCGTCAGACGCGCCGATCCTGGAGCCAGCCGGCTACCAGATCACCGACGACCTCTCGTGCATTCCCAGGCTTCTGCAAGTAGTGATCACCGGGGATGAACTCGAGCTTCTTGTCTTCTGCGGCCAGATTGTCGTGGAGCGCATGAGCATCGACCGGAAAGACGCCGGTATCCGCCATGCTCTGAACGACCAAGGAGGGCACTCGGATCCGCTCGAGGTGGGGAATCGCCCGGCATTGTGAGATTTCCAGGCTCCACATCGAGAGCCATGTACGAATGGTATTCGAGTTGCCGATCCCGAAGGGGCTGTAGTTGAAGAACTTCGGGGGGCCGAGGTAACAGATTCCGACTTCCCGATCATTCGGATCGAGAGAGCCATCGAGCAGGCGGGGATCTGCCCAGGCCCGGTGCAGGTTGAAGACCCGATCGAGGCATCCCGCAGCTCGAACCCGCTCCAGCTCCTCGAGCGCCCAGGCTGTGATCCGATGATTCCTTGCAACCTGGGCTGCCCGATATCGCTTCACGAACTCCGCGGAATAGGGCGGACCATTCTCCGGGTCGTACATGTCGAGCGCCGGGTCCACCGAGGCAGGATCCGTTTCGTCGGTGACCGAAGGGTCGAACCAATCCGTCAACACCTCGGGCCGCCCGGGATGCGCATTCGTCGATACGTAGAAATCGCCCGGCAGGAGTTCCATCGCCGCGTCGGATACGGGCGCGCCAAGGAGAGGCACGAGATTCGGCTCGACCGCTTGGGATTGATAGGCCGCCATGAGCGAGCCACCGCCCGAATTCCCGAGGAGGACGACGCTCTCGACGCCAGCCTCTTCCCGAAGCCAGCGCACGCCTACACCGATATCCACCAGCGCATTGTCCAGGGTAAAGGCGTACTCCAACCCGCGGAAGCGGGTATTCCAACCGAGGAACCCATAGCCCCGGGCGGCCATCAACTCGCCCATATAGTGCTCGGAGAAGTCGACGTTGTAGTGGGTAGCGATGATCGCCGTCCTGGGCTGGCTCCCCTTCGCATGGTGGTAGATGCCCTGGGTGGGCATATAGCCAGCTCCGTTCCGACCTGCGGTCGGAGAAGGAAGGGAGACGAAGCGCCGTTCGATCGATACCAAGGGAACTCCTATGTCGCCTTGCTCAGGTTCGTTCGTCACTCATGGCGGAATCGGGCTCGGCCTCCGCGAACAGGCTCCGATACAGGACACGCGCCATCGTTTCGATCGCGACCTCATCGGGCAGGGACACGCGGTCCGCTTCGCCTCCTTCGATCAGCCAGACATAACAGAAGTA
The DNA here is from genome assembly GCA_024228115.1 of bacterium. Taxonomy (NCBI): domain Bacteria; species bacterium. The sequence continues at coordinate 11,474 of JAAETT010000292.1, read as the reverse complement.
GTCCATCATCGAACCCAATGCCGAGGCCATGGCTTCGGGATCAGGGTTGTGCACCTGGCCTGCCCGCTCGAGAGCGCGGATCCCCGCTGCAATCTTCTTGCGCGCGTCGAAGCGGATTTCCCGCCACCGCTGTGCGAACCGCTCATCCAACATCGACGCCTGGAAGATCGCCGCAAGCTCCGCGGAATGTGCCCTGCAACTGCTCCAATGGACTGCGCACATGTCTCGGATCACGTCGTAGGGCTCGGCCCGAGTCAAATCGAGTTCGGTCAGGCGAGCGTCGATTTCCGCCTTGAAATCCTCCGCCATCTGCTCCAATACCTCTTCCTTGTTGGCGAAGTAGGTATAGAAAGAGCCCAACGCGCGGCCCGCTTCCCGGGTGATATCCGCGATCTTGGTGTTCGCGTAACCCTGGCGTTGGAAGAGCTGGCGTGCAGCCGCAAGAAGCGCCGCTCTGCTACGAACTCCGCGAGCCGTCAACAACGTGCCGTCCGCCGGGAGCTCAGGTGATTCGGTATGTCCCGATGCCAGCGGTTCCCCGGTGCCCACGACGAAGACCTAGACGAGCTTCCCGATGGACGTCTCTTTCCGTTCCTCTTCCGGGATCTCGTTGGCGGGCAGACGGAGCAACCGCAGGGCTTCCTCCTCGGTCTGCTCGAAGTGCTTCGCATCCGTCGTGACGCAGAACTCCACCATGATGCCGTTGGGATCCATCGTGTAGATCGACGTACACCAACCGTGGTCGACCTGCATGATCTGCTCGATGCCACGCTCATGCATCCGCTTCGTCATGGCTTCGAGCTCTTCGAGGGTATCGAGGCGAAAGGCGATGTGATTCGCCCAGGGCGGAAGCCCGAGACCGGTCGAGATCTCGGTCTTGAAATCCGGCTCCTCGCCGACGCCATCGACCTGGAAGAAGGCGATGGCCTCACCTCCCCCCATTCCGAAGAAGAAATGCCGGAAGTAGCCATCGCCCTGCTTGTGGTTCTCGGTGCGGAGCAGCGGCATCCCGAGTTTCTGCGTGTAGAACTCGTAGGTCGCTTCTGCGTCGCGGGTCGTATAGGCGACGTGGTGGACACTCTTCGATTGGAGAACGTTCGGGTTCGCCATGATCTTGCCTCCGTGGTCCGCCGCGGAATTCGGCGGTCACGGAAGCCTAGTTCGAATTGAATCCAAATTCAACTTCTTCTGAAACTGAATTCAGTCGAGATGGATGCAGAGACGTTCCCGCTAGGGCCCCACGAACGCCCGGACGGCCTCGGCGATCGGCTCCTTGGTGATCCCGGCTCGCCGGCCCACCGCGATCGCTTCATCAGCGCTCATCCCGTGGCTGCCCACCAGGTGGGTCGCGAGCCAGCCGCCCACGCGATTGGAGCTTGCGCAATGTACGAGAATCTCTTCACCGTGATGTTGCTTCACGAGAGTTTCGATCTCCGCGAACGCCGCCTTGTCGAAGGGAACGCCGCGAACCGGCACGTTGTAGTAGGTCATTCCCAGCGCCTCGACGGCGGACTTCTCGTCCCAGGCATGCTCCGAGGGGTCGCGCAGATTGATCACCACCGCGATGCCTTCGGCCTTCGCCTTCTCGATCCCCGCTTGATCGGGCTGGCCGGCGAACCAGAGATGGCTCAGGTGAGTGACGTTGGAGACGCTGCCCCATGTGAACGGGCCCTCCACCTGATCCGGCGAGAAGGTCCCTTCGGCAAGCCCGCCGACGCACAGCCCCAGACTCGCGATTGCGATCAGGACAGCCCGGGTGTAGCGGGTTCTTCGGGAACTCGACTGCATGACAGCCTCCTCGTTCGTGATGGTCGACGCTTCGTTCGAGCCGACGAGTCTAGGAAACGCGCCAGCCCGGGGCGCCGACGGTGCTCGCTCTTCAGTTGCGCGCCTCGCAATGCGCACGAATCGCCTCCAGGGAGTGCCGAACCACGGAGGCTGCAGTTGGACGGCCGACCCATCGGGTGAGCAGACTCCCCAGCAGCGGAACCTCACTCCACAGCACGAGCTTCGCCTTCAGCCGCGTCTTCGCTGCTCCATCTTCCCGGGCGGTCTCGTGGAGGCTGTACGTCTCATCGAAACAAAAGGGCCCCAGGCGGATCAATGAGCGGAAGGTCTGGTTTTCGACGACTTCGACCGGGAAATCGCGGAGGGTCAGGCGAAGCGGCCCCAGCTCATAGCGCCAGCGAGTCGCCTGCCCCGGCTGCGGGTAATCGCTCGCAATCTCGAGAGGACGCACCACCCCGGTGTCCCAGAGGACGACTTCCGACGGGACCGTCAGGGCGCTCCACACCCGAGCAGCATCCGCCGCGATCTCGACGGTCTCCGAGAACTCGACCGCGCCATCGGCGGGGGGTTCCGGCGGGGCGGCTGCCTTGACGTTCATGGGGTCCTGCGCGGCCTCCTATCGATTCGGAAGGAGCAGCGTACACGAAGAAGTCCCTCTCGCCCCCGAATGGATTCCTACAGGCAGCGTGCGCTCGCCCGACTTCGGTGCCAGAGTTGGGTCCCCGATGGAGCCCGCAGCGAAGAACGGCCGGGAGAACGAGCATGTCCGAGGAAGTCGAGTTCGAGGCGGGAACGAAGGAAAAGATGCGCGGCTTCCTGGCGCTGCCGGAGGCGGCCGAATGCCCGGCCCCGGCGCTCCTCGTGATTCACGAGATCATCGGGCTCGGTGACGACATGCGGAACATCACCGAGCGGTTTGCCAAGGCAGGCTATGTCGCACTGGCGCCCAATCTCTACAGCGGGGCGGGATCCCGCCCGCGCTGTGTAATGCGAACCCTCCGGACACTCGCCAGGCGCGAAGGCCCGGCACTCGCCTCCCTCAAAGCGGCTCGTGCCTGGCTCGCAGAACGTCCGGACGTCGACGCGAGCCGGGTCGGTGTGGCGGGCTTCTGTATGGGCGGGGGATTCGCCTTGATGCTTGCGGTTCGTGCGCCTCTCGGAGCGGCGGCGGCCTTCTACTGCGACGCCCCCCGCCGCAAGGAGGACCTCGAGGGAACATGCCCGGTGGTTGGCGGCTTCGGCGCCCGCGACCGTGTGTTCGGATCCGTCGGCGAGCGACTCGACGGGATGCTCGACGATCTGGGCGTCGAGCATGACGTGGTCACGTATCCAACTGCGGGGCATAGCTACATGAGCCATCATGGGCCCATCCTGACCCGACTCGGTGCCATCTCCCCGATGCACACCGGCTACGACGATGAAGCGGCCCGCGATAGCTGGCGACGAATGCTGGGCTTCTTCGAGCGTCATCTCGCTTGAGGCCACCCGAGGCCTCGTCAGGACAGCGTCGGGTTCCACGAGGTCGGCGGACGCCCGTGGAAACGAGCTGTTCATTCGCCGGGCGACGCGCCTACAATGGGCCGCAGGCCATGGGCCCGAACGATTCGAAGGGAGCCCGACATGTCCGGAAGTCCTGCCTACGAAATCCCGGTGACCGAGAGCGGCGCGATCCCGCGCAGCCTCGTGCTGGCCTTTGGTGTCTTCACCTACGTCCTCTTCCTGGGGGTCTTCCTCTATCTGATCGGCTTCATCGGAGGCTTCATCGTTCCCAAGACGATCGACTCCGGTGTCCAGGGGCCCGTCTTCCAGGCCGTGCTGATCAACCTGGGGCTGCTCGGCCTGTTCGCGATCCAGCACACGGTCATGGCGCGGTCCGGATTCAAGAAGTGGCTGATTCGCTTCATTCCCGCGGCGACCGAGCGCAGCCTCTTCGTCCTCGTCACCAACCTGATCCTGATCGCGATGGTCTGGCAATGGCGTCCACTCCCGGGCGTCCTCTGGGAGGTAGAGGGAGCAGCCGCAACGGCCTTGATGGTCCTCTTCTTCATCGGTTGGGGAATCGTGCTGCTCTCGACCTTCCTGATCGATCACTTCGACCTCTTCGGCCTCAAGCAGACGTTCTTCTACGCGACGGGGCGCCCCTACACCGGCCCCGAGTTCAAGGAGCATCTGCTCTACAAGGTCGTCCGCCATCCGCTGATGCTGGGCTTCCTGGTGACGTTCTGGGCGGCACCGGTGATGACGATGTCACGCTTCTTCTTCGCGGCCGTCTGCACGGTCTACATCCTGCTCGCCCTGTACATCGAGGAACGGACGCTCGTCGAGCTGCACGGCGACGACTACCGCGCGTACCAGCAACGCGTAAGGATGATCTTGCCGATCCCGAAGTAGAGGAGAGGAGAATCCTCGAAGGGCAGGCTCAGTCATGGCCTTCCCGGGAGAGATCGGGCGGCAAATCGACCTCGACCGGGATCGGACGATAGACCTCGAGATCCTCGACGAGTCGGTCCAGCAACACCCCGACATCTCCGCCCGGCCCGGCGAACAGGTTGCACACGTAGGTGAACACCACGCTGCCCGGCACCGAGAGCTGGGGGTGGGCCTTCGCGGCGTAGCAGGCGGTGTGGGGGTCGACATCATCGACCCCGTTCGGATCGAGTTCAGGAACCTGGAACAGCGGGCGCCTTGGAGACCAGGGGCCGGAGAGCGACGCTGCGGTTCGGAACCAGACCCTGTCGGAAGGGCGCTGCTCGGGAAAGTCACCCTTCACGCTCGGGTAGGAATACAGCGCGAGCCAGACACCTTCAGAGGGCAGGAAATGCACACTCATCTCGGTGGCATCATCTTCCATGATGATTCGGGCGGCGAGCGGATGAAAGCCCGGTTGCCAGTGGCCATCGGTCGTCAGCGTCTCGAGAGAGGGCTCGAGATCGTCTGCACCGGAATCGAGGCTGGCCAGGGGCAAGCGGACGAGAATGCGTGGATACGAGCGCGCCTGCCGATCCAGGAAGGTGAAGAAGTAGACGTGGGCCCCGTGGGCGACCATCGCGCTGGCCGGCAACGCCAACGGGCTGCGACTCAAGCGCAACCGCTCGAATTGCCAGACCGAGGGATCCTCCTCGGGGTTGGAGATGCGCGCGAGCTCGACGCCAGTGAAACCAAAGGGCATGGCCAATGGGCCACGGGGCAGCGTTGCCTCGGCTTCGAGAAGGCCTACATAGAGATGCCCCCCGTACGAGAAGCCGTCGAAGAGCCACCACCATTTCCCGGCTTCTCCGCGATCGAAGAATGCGGTCGCTCCGTCGGGCCCCGTGCCCCAACGATAGTCGATGGACCATTGGCCTTCGCTGTCGCATTCGGAAAGCGCGATCGAGTTGTGGATGAAGCGGGCACCCCGGCGACTCGCTTGACCTGGCTCACCGACGAACGTGTCGCCAAACAGCCAGAGGCTTCGATGCCCACCCAGGGGAACCGAGAACGCGGCATCGCCGCCGAGCCAGCCCTGCCGAAAGGGGAAGGCCGGTTCGCAGCGGCTCGGGGCGGGCGGTTGCGCTGGGGAAAGACACCCCGACAACCCGAACGCCACGAGCAGGAGCCGCGCCAACCCGGCCTTCACGAAACGATCGCAGACAACCCTCACCGCTTCCGAAGGTAGCGTGGCCGGCTGAAGAGGGAGCCAGGTAGACTCGCCTGCGTGCGACTGTCTCCCGATTCCATGGCGCGTCCCTTCGTAGCCTTCGTGGAGCGCTTCTACCCGGATTCGTTCGTCTTCGCGATCTTGCTGACAGGGGTGACGTTCGCTCTGGCGATCGGCCTTACCGAGACGTCGAGCCTGGAGGCGCTCGAAATCTGGGGGAACGGACTGAAGGGCTTGCTGCCCTTCATCACCCAGATCGCCTTGACCCTGCTCTGTGCACACTCCCTGGCGCATACGGATCTCGTTCGCACCGCCCTCGACCGGATGGCTCGTTGGCCGCGGACCGAACGCCAGGCCTACGCCTGGGTCGCGATCGTCGCGGGCGTGGGCAGCTTGATCGCATGGTCATTGGGCCTGGTCGTCGGCGCCCTGATCGCCCTCGGCGTGGCCCGGGCCGGACGTGCCCGTGGTCTGCGGCTCCACTTCCCGTTGCTGGTCGCGAGCGCCTACGGCGGATTCGTGGTCTGGCATATGGGCTACTCCAGCTCGGCGGCACTCTTCGTCGCCACACCGGGCCACGCCCTGGAGAGCATGGCCGGCGTCATTCCGGTCACGGAGACGATCTTCGCGCCGTGGAACCTGGCACTCGCAGCCATCACGGTCGCGGTGGTGGCAAACGTTTGTGCCGGCCTTGCACCGCGGGAAACGAAACCCCTCGAGTGGGTCGGCTCACCGACCGCCCCCGAACCTGCCGAGCCCGACCGCTCGACCCTGGGGCGCCGGCTCGAGAACGCCCGTTGGATTTCGTCAGGCATGGGAGCGCTTCTACTTGCCTACTTGTTCACCTGGTTCCGCAGCCGAGGCCTCGAGCTGACCCTCGACGTGGTGAACTGGTCCTTCCTGGGGCTCGGACTCGTCCTCGCGCGTTCTCCGATCCACTACGTGGCGCTGGTCCAGAGCGCCAGCCGAACCCTGGGGCCGATCATCCTTCAATATCCCTTCTACGCCGGCATCATGGCCTTGATGACGGGAACTTCTCTCGTTCACCTCTTCTCGGATGGCTTCGTCGCCCTCGCATCACCGGAAACGCTCGGTTTCTGGGCCTTCGTCTCCGGCGGCGCGCTCAATTTCTTCGTGCCGTCCGGAGGTGGGCAGTGGGCCGTGCAGGGACCCATCTTCATCGAAGCCGCCCAGAAGCTAGGCGTGGAGGCTCCGGTCGTGGTGATGGGCGTCGCCTACGGGGACCAGTGGACGAATCTGATCCAACCGTTCTGGACCCTTCCCCTGCTCGCCATTGCGGGCCTGCGCTCCCAGGCGATCATGGGCTACTGCTTCGTCATCTTCCTCGTGACGTTCGCACTCTTCGGGGGCGGCCTGCTTCTCGTCGGATCCGGCGCTTGAAACGCGTCTGGTGGATTCACGCCTGTGCACGCACCAGCCGACCCGGGCGTGCACCGGTATCGCTGTCGTTCTCTCGCGTCTTCACGCCCTTCACGAAGGTCGCGAGGTAGCCCGTCGCGGGCTGCAGGATGCGCTGGCCGCCAGCGGGCAGGTCGCTGCGCACCTCGAGTTCGCCGAGGCTGAGGTTTTCGAAGTCGATCAGGTTGATGTCGGCTCGCTTGCCGATCTCGAGGCTGCCCCGATCCTTCAGGCCGTAGAGCTCGGCATTGTTTCGTGTCTGCTTCTCTACGACGAATTCGAGAGGCAAACTCTCTCCTCGCGCCCGATCCCTCGCCCAATGGACCAGCTGGTAGGTGGGCGCGACCGCGTCGAAGATCAAGTTCACGTGAGCACCCGCGTCGGAGAGGCCCACCACCGTGTTCGGATCCGTCAACATCTTGCGGATGGCATCGTGGTTGAACGCCAGGTAGTTCGACCCGAGAAGGATGGCAAAGCGGTTCCCGCCCTCTTCGAGCAGGAAGTCGTAGAGGAACTCGTCGATGGCCTGGCCCGCGGCGGCGGCGGCGCCACCTAACATCTTGCTGGGGTCGGGCTCGTAGTCCATCGGGATCGTGAGCGGAAAGAGGAACGACGCCACCTGCTGGAGAAGCAGGTGGATATTCGCCATGGCGCCCGGATCCCCGACCGGAACATCCGCGTCGGCGAGGATCGCGGCCTTCACCTCGGGCTTCTTCATTTCGCGAACGCGCTCGGCGAGGGGAAGATCGGCGAGCTTCAGGTAGGTCTCCCGGCGCTGGAACATATGGTAGGTCTGCAGGCTCGTGACGAAGCCGATCGGCCGGGAAGCCACCTGGGGCCTCAAGTTCGAACCCTTCGCGTTCTCCTCCGCGCTCTGCTTCAAATAGGATTCCCAGGTGTCCGGAAAATCCATGATCTGCACGGTCGTAAACGTCACGGGGCGCTCCGAGGCGCGTCCGATCTTCTTGATCAGCTCGAACTCCTGCTCGAGAGAGAACTTCTCGCCACCTAGCGTATCGAGCTTTCCGATCGTGCTTGCGGGGATCAACTCGAACACCCCGGAACCGACGCGCTTCATGGCCTCGGCAAAGGCCAGCAGCTCTTCTGTCTCGGCGAACGTGCCAGGCACGGGGACACCCGCCATCGAGCGGTGACCGATGGTGCGCGACGTCGAAAAGCCCAGGGCGCCAGCCCGCATGGCTTCCTCGACCATGTCCACCATGCGCTTCAGATCGTCGGCGGTGGGATCTTCATTGTCCCGGCCGCGTTGGCCCATCACGTAGTTGCGAAGCGAGCCATGTGCCAATTGGGCACCGACGTCGATGGCATACTCGCGGCTGGCCAGGAAATCGAGGTACTCGGGGAAGGTCTCCCACGCGCCCCAGGGCATGCCTTCGTGAAGTGCCGTCCCGGGGATGTCTTCGACGCCCTCCATCAGCTCGATCAGTTCGTCCTCTCCGCCGGGTGCGACCGGGGCGAAGCCGACACCGCAGTTGCCCATCACCACGGTCGTCACGCCGTGGGAGGCGGAAGGATCCATCTGATCGTCCCAGGTGACCTGCCCGTCGTAGTGGGTATGGACATCCACCCACCCGGGCGCGGCCAGGGCTCCGTCGGCCTGCACAGTCTCGTGGGCAGCCTCAGTGACCTGCCCCCGGGCGACGATCAGGCCGTCCTGGATTCCCAGATCTCCGGTCTCCTTGGGGGCGCCGGTGCCATCCACGATGGTGGCGCCCTTGATGACGAGGTCGAGCATTCCGTCTCCTAACCAGCTTATTGCAGGCATCCTGCCACAACCCCGGCGGGACTGCCCAGACTGCCGTTACAATCCCGGTATGAGTCTACGAGGCACTGGACGAGGCGGTCCCCTACTCCGAACCCTGGAGACCTTCCAGGTCCTGGGCGACAGCGGCTTCTTGAGCCCGCGCTTCCTGGGAAGCCTGCTTCCCGCGGCGCGCAAGTTCGGCAGCACCACGGCAGCCGGCTTCTCAGCCGCGGCAGCCCGCCACCCCGACCTGCCAGCGGTGATCGACGAAGCCGGAACGATGACGTTCAAGGAGCTCGACGAATCGACGAATGCCATCGCGAGAGGGCTGCGGGCGGCCGGCGTGGGGCCCGGCGATGGCGTGGGGCTCTTCGCGCGCAACCACCGGGGTTTCGTCCAGGCCCAGATCGCATTGGACAAGCTCGGCGCCAACACACTGCTGCTGAACACGGGCTTCGCCTCTCCCCAGTTGAAAGAGGTATGCGCCCGTGAAGGCACCCGGGTCCTCCTCTACGACGAAGAGTTCCGCGGCATCGTAGAGGGAGGCGCCGCCGACCACGTGGGCTTCCTCACCTGGAAGGATTCGCCCGACGTTTCCGACAAGACGATCCAACACCTTGCCGACGCCCACGACACCGGGCCCATCGACCCGCCGTCGGAGCCCGGGCGGACGACCATTCTCACTTCGGGGACGACCGGCACCCCGAAGGGCGCCCAGCGCAAGATGAAGCGCCAGGGCGTCGACAGCCTGGTCGGGCTCTTCGGACGCATGCCCCTGCGGACCGGAACCCGCAATCTGATCGTGGCGCCTACGTTCCACTCCTGGGGGGGCATGCACCTGTTGCTCGCCTCCCAGCTCGGCTGTACCGCCGTCCTGCGGCGGCGCTTCGACCCCGAAGACACCCTGGCTGCGATCCAGGAACATCGACCCCAGATCCTTGCCGTCGTACCCGTGATGATGCAGCGCATCCTGGCGTTGGGAGATGACGTGATCGGCCGCTACGACACGTCATCGCTCGAGGCGGTATGTGCAAGCGGCTCCGCCCTACCCGGTGAATTGGCCCTGCGCTGGATGAACACCTTCGGCGACAACATCTACAACCTCTACGGCTCGACCGAGGTGGCCCAGGCCTCGATCGCCATGCCCGATGAGCTTCGCTCTGCCCCGGGCACCGCGGGTCGTCCGCCCCGTGGCGTCACCATCCGCATCCTCGACAGCGAAGGGCGGGACGTTCCCCAGGGCGAGACGGGGCGCATCTTCGTCGGCAACGACAACCAGTTCGACGGATACACGGGCGGCGGCAACAAGGAGATCATCGACGGCTTGATGTCGAGCGGAGACGTCGGCCATTTCGATGAGAACGGGCTGCTCTTCGTCGACGGCCGGGACGATGACATGATCATCTCCGGCGGCGAGAACGTCTTCCCCCGCGAGGTCGAGGACCTGCTCGCAGACCATGAAGATGTGGTCGAAGCGGCGGTGCTGGGCGTCCCCGACGACGAGTTCGGCCAGCGATTGAAGGGCTTCGTCGTTCTCCGCGAGGGCGCCAAGGCGGATGAGGCCGCCCTCAAGGGCTACGTGAAGACCCATCTGGCCCGGTACAAGGTGCCCCGGGACATCGTCTTCCTCGACGCGCTCCCCAGGAACCCGACGGGCAAAGTCCTGAAACGAGCCCTCGCCGAATAAGTCAACAGCGGGGACGGGGTTTACAATTGACTTGTCTGCCTATCCGATCGGCTCAGCTGTGAGTCGGTGATAGGGAAGCGGACTGCCCTCGACGGCGCGGCGGGTCAGGTAGTAGAAGAGCTTGTCTTCGGTCCAGCGTCGGTTGAGGCGGTAGGTGAACTCCCTGAGGTACCCGTCGAGGTGCTTGTGGCTGACGCCGTGAAAAGTTCCGACCAACCAGGCCTTGAGATTCGAGATGATCGTGTGGGCCCAGGGCAGGACTTCACCGGCGGCTTCTGGCGAACCCAGGGTCGTGGCCTCATGATCGACCCCTGCCGCGGCAAGCGGCCAGTAGCCGCTCCAGTCATCGGTCATCACGGTCGTCTTGGCTTCTTCGATGGCTCCGCGTACCGCGGGACCGAGGCTCTTCCAGGACGCGTCGGGGATGGTTTCCAGCACGGCGGATCCCGCCGAGTGTTCGAGTTGCTCGACCATCACGACGACGATCGATTTGTTGGGGGCTCCTCTCCCGCGCTTCCCACCGGAGCGAGATCCCCCCACAAAGGTCTCATCGGTCTCGACAGCGCCTTTGAGGAGTTCCCCCGTGCGGCGTCCCAGCCCGGACCGAAGCTTGTGGAGCATCGTCCATGCGGTCTGGTAACTGCCGAGGCCGAGATCGCGTTGGAGCTGCAGCGCCGAGATTCCTTGCTTGTGCCGAGCGAGGAAGAAGATCGCCAAGAACCACTTCCGCAAGGAGGTCTGCGTAGCGTGGAACGCGGTCCCCGCCGTAACCGAGACCTGGTAGCGGCACGTCGTGCACTGCCGAAGCCTTCGACTCGTGATGGACGAGAAGTCCGTGCCCTCGCAGCGCGGGCACACGAATCCATTCGGCCAACGCATTTCCTCCAAGTACGCTCGGCATGCGTCCTCGTCAGGGAATTGCTCCATGAACTCGACCAACGTGGCGGGGAACTCCATCCGATGCCCTCCTTCTCAGAAGGACCCTACGAACTCCCCGTGTCGTATCCGGTCACGAGCTGAGCCGATCGGATAGGCAGATCTCTCTATTCGGCTGCGCCATAGCTCGAACCCGGGATAACACATCCGCTCACGTTCAAGGAGAGCGACGCGGGCCGACGGCCGCGCCCAGTGCATTCTGGATCGCACGGACTTGATGGCTCAGATCCCCGTAGTAGAGG
>JAAETT010000291.1 GCA_024228115.1 bacterium | reverse complement strand
CCTCTACTACGGGGATCTGAGCCATCAAGTCCGTGCGATCCAGAATGCACTGGGCGCGGCCGTCGGCCCGCGTCGCTCTCCTTGAACGTGAGCGGATGTGTTATCCCGGGTTCGAGCTATGGCGCAGCCGAATAGAGAGATTCGAGGGAAAAACGCTGTGCTGGGGACAGCCCTCGCGTTAGACCTCCGGGAACTCAAGGCCGCATTCCCCACATCCGGTTGCCTCGGGCGCCAGGGTTTCGCCGCATCCCGGGCAGGCATCGAGTTCGGTCCCGGGCTCAGGGGTGTCGTGGTCATCGAGCTCCGGCAGACCTTCGGTCTGGAAGGCCTCTGCAATCTCGAGGGCCCGTTCATGATCGGCGGCGCGGACATAGACGCCCATGTCGATTCCCCGGCCGGCCTGGCCGAAGCTCCCGCCTCCGCCCGTGTCGAGATCGGATTCCGGCGGATACGAATCGACCCGGCAGGCGATGCCTGCTTCCGCTAGCCGGTCCGCCAGGCTACGGGTTTGCCAAGGGCCCCCGACGAGTACTTTTTCGAGCTGGCTGGCCGGGGGGAACTCCGGAGGCAGGTTCTCGGCCCCGGCCCCATCGCCTCCGCCGACGGCCAGCGGAACGTGGCAATCCGGGCATCGCTCGACCCAGGCCTGGAATTCGTCACCACACGACGGGCAGTTCTTCACCGGTTCATTCATGCCAGGGGCTTCTCCAGGAAAGCGGTCGGGTTCTGCTCTACGCCCGGGGAAAAGTGCCCGAAGCCGACACGCTTGTACAGGGCACGGGCACGCTTGTTATGTTCCTGCACCTCCAGGGTCAGCTTGCAGCAGCCGAGGCTGCGCGCGTGGGCTTCGGCGGCCTCGAGGAGTCGCTCTCCCAGGCGCTGACCACGGCGTTCGGGAACGATGGCCAGGTCGTGAACATTGAGAATCGGCTTGGCCTTGAATGTCGAGAAGCCAAGGAAGCCGACCAACACGCCGATCGCCTGCTCGCCTTCCCAGGCCAGCCAGACCCGGCTGGTGGGGTGGGCGAGCAAGCCGGGTACGAGGTGTTGGCGAACCTCGTCGGGGAGGGGAGCACTGCTTCCCATCGGATCGCGAGCGTAGGCATCGAGTACCTCCAGAAAGGCGTCGGCCTGCTGCGGTACCTCGAGATCCGCCAGCTCGATCCGTGTTCCGTTCACGCGATGCCGATCCCGTTTGCGCTCATGCGATGCCGATCCGCACGCCGCAGATCTGCAATTCGCAAGCGTCGTTCACGCAGCCGAGCTTCTCGGCCTCGCTCTGAATGTGCGTTGGGTCTGCGGCGGAGACGGTAAAACCGGAAACCCCTTCGCCGCGTTCATCTCGTGGCGCGTGAAATCGCACGAATCCGCCCTCGTCCAGATCGATGCGGAAGTGTTGATCCTCCTTCGTGGGCGCCTTCTGGCCCATGACCTCGGCCCACCGGGTTGCCATGGCGGCGGGATCCTCGGCCTGCACATCGGCGCCGACGATTTCGCGAGCTACATCGGTGCGCGCCTTGGCTTGCCAGTTCGGGCCGCCCCATCTCCAGGAACTCGGCGGATCCATCCAGTCGAGGGAGAGAATGGCACCGCCCACGTCGCGCGGGTGCAAGTGGATGGCGTGGGCATCCGAAAGGTGGGCCTCCCACACGACCCGCACGCCCAATGCATCGACGCGTTTTCGATCCTCGTCGCGTGCCTGGCTCTGCACGATCACCATGTAGCCGCCGTCGCCGTTTCGGCGTTCGATGAGGCGGCCGGCTGTCGTGCCTTCCCGGTCCGGCACGACCACCTCGAGGAAGGTGTCGCCGATCGGCATCACGGCGTTCACCAAACCGAACTCGCGGACGCCCGGGTCGTTGAAGCCCACCTCGATCCCGAGCACCGCACAAAGGCGTTCGACGACCGGATCCAACTCGCTTGCGACGAGGGCTATCTGGCGCAGTCGCATGGGGTCTCCTTCATGTTCGGCTCGCGGGCTAGAGCCCGAGGGGCAGGGCCAGCCCGATGATCGGGCAGGGCCCGACTTCGCTCTCGAGCAGGAAGACATCCGGCCCGCTCGCATGGAATTCCAGGGTTGCATGGGACCGCTCGAGCTGCTCTTGGCAAGCCGGCGTGGCGGGAAGCACGGCGACGGAATCCATCGGCTCCGGCCAGCGGATCTCGAGTGCGAGGGGGAAGGCGCCGCGAATCAGCAGGAACGATTCTCCGCGGTGGAGGACCGCGAAGCGAGCTTGTTCCCGGGGCATCAAGAACTGGGAGCGTCGCCGGGGTTGTTCGTCCCGCCACGCGAGCAGCGAGGCGACACCAACCGGGGAGCAGTCCTGCCCCTCTTCGGCGCGCAACACCCCAAACGGGCCTTCGAACCGGTAGATGCCCTTGGCGCCAGAGCGGACCATGGCTGCGCAGGCTCCTACCCCAGGGAAATAGAGTCGCCAGGTGCCTTTGCTGCCGTTCAGGGTGGCCACGCGGTAGGGGCCGAGTTCCTGCACCTCGGAGATGGTGACCTCCCAGCGGGCTCGGCTCTGCTCTTGTCGTTGGGCTCTTTTTGCCATATCCGGGCCGGCGCAGGCAGCGACCAGGGCCGCGGCGGCGATCCACAAGGGGAGGCGTCCAAAGAAGGGAAGGGCCATGAGCGGGCCGGAGCATACCCCACAGGGGTTCCGTCAGGCGGCAAGTGACCTGCGAAGCCCTCAAGTCGGGCCAGGAAACGCCCGATTGGAGTTCTGCCACTTGTGTGGCTGGAGGGGGCGAATGGCCGATTCGCCGGTATTCGATTTCGTCTGTACCAAGCTCGAAGCGTTGACCGACCTGGATCGCCTGGCCGCGCGTGGAACCGTTCGCCCGGCTCTCAAACAGGCCGGGCTCGAGGCGCGAACCGTGACGGGCGATCAGATGGGTGTGGTGCTGGACAAGGTGCTGCCCTCCGAGCTCGTTGCTCGCGGCATCGAGGGCGGTGAGGCGATGTGCGTCGAAATTGCCAGCGGCCTGGCCAGTTTGGATTCGGTCGCCGAGGCCGAGACCCCGGATGCCGTGTTCAAGCGGCTCGGCGGCCGCTAGCAGCGGGCCGTTCTCTCACCGGTTCAGTCGTTCTCTTTCCGGCCCGCGTCCGGATCTGAATCCGAAGCCGGAGTCTGCGGCCGTGCCGGTTGCGAGGTGGTCTGGAAGAGCGGGCGCCAGAGTTCACCGGCACTGAAGCAATCCCAGCCCCAGCGCAGCCAGCTGACGAGGGCCTGGGCCACCCAGAGTGACCAGGCGAGCATGGCGAGCCGGTAGAACCAGAGCGAAACCGAGAGCACCGCCGGCATTGGCAGGATCTTGGGCGCCCGATCCTGGTACCAGCGCAGGATCTCCGCGCTCGAACCGTTTCCAGCGATCTGCATCGCCGGATCGCCGAGCAGACCGTTCTCGACCGACCAGAACAATGCTGAGATCGCGGCCAGCGTGAGCGCTGCGAGCGCGAGCTGCATCAGATCGAAGAGCCTGCTCGAGCTGTCCTCGCGGGCCAGCAGCGCGCCGCGTTCTTTGCGCCAGCCAAGGGCCAGGAGCCACACGACCACACAACCGGATGCGAGAACGGGAACCTGTGTCAGCCCGACGCCGAGCAGGAACCAATGCCGTGCACGCAGTGGTGTCGCGCGAATGCGCCCCAACAAGACGGCCAGCACGCCGAGCAGCGCCAGGATCGGCCAGAAGAGAACGGCCGGCCCGAGGCGCGGGCCCGAAGCCCAGAGCGTCCAACGGCTCGGCGGCATATGGAGCTCGACGTGATGGTTCACGCTCGGCAGGCCGAGATCGACTTCGGGGGCGCGAGTCAGCACCGCGATGCCTCGTGGCTCGCGCCACTCGAGCACGATCTGCTGGGTGCCCGGGCTGAGCGTGAGCGGAACCTCGCGGCCCTCCTGGCGAAGGGGCTGTTGGCGACCGTTTACTTCGACGCGCGTGAGCTCCGCTCCCTCGGGCAGGATGGGGGCGTAGGGGCCACCTTGGCTGCTGCGAATGCGCAGGGAGAGTGTCGAATCGGTCGCTCGCAGGCCCGGATGGATGGCCAGATGGCTGGCATCGAGTGTCAAGGTGCTTCCAGCAACCCCGGCCGGGCGGGCCACGCTGAGTACGACCTGCTCGCCGGGCCAGGGCCTCCACTCCCGCAGTCGCCGACCCTCGGCCGCGTTGATCTCGACCCACGGAATTCCGTCTGGCTCCACATGCCAGAGGGGGCTCACGTCCACACGCCAGATTTCGACCCACGGCACCGAGTCCGGCGCTGCCAGCTCGAGCTCCTCCGTCACCGGCAGGAGGGACGACCATGCGTCGCTGTTCGCACCGGCCTTCAGGCTGACGAGCACGCGGGCGTCCTTGATCTGGCGCTGCGCGGTTGTCACCCGTTCTCCGGGAAGCAGCGGCACCTCCAGGATGATGGCCTCATCGATCGGTGCGACCCGTTCAACATGGGTCCGCACCTGCCAGGTCAAGCCGAGTTCGATGTGTCGAGTGATCTTCACGAAAGGCGGTACGCGGCTCGACTGCAGGGTTTCCGGTTCGGGAACCGACGCGTCGCTTTCTCGAACGAGCTGCAATGCCCGCGGTGCGCGCCCGTCCTCGCGGAGCCCCTCGATGATCCAACCGACGGCTCGGGCTTCGACCCGGTGAGGGCGCCACGGTAGTGGTAGCTCCACCGTTTCCTGGGCCGGAAGTGCACCTCGGAGTTGCACCAGGTGGGTGCCCTTCGAGACCCGCAGCCAGAGCCGTCCGTCCGGACTTCGAAACAGGGCTTCGGCAGGTCTGTCATCGACTTGCACGACGGTTGGGGTGAAGCCGGCTCCATTGCTGCCGGTTCCGCCGCTCGTCTTTACGCTGGCCGGGAGAGGAAACGCCGTATCTGCCGCAGCGCTTACCTCGAGGCGTGCCAGCAGTTCGTCGGGCTTTACGTCGAGGGCGAGCCGCGGGATCGAGATGCAGTTGGGAGCGCACTCCGGCGCTTCGAGGAGGCGGGTGCGAAGCTCGTCCAGCAGTTCGGTCGAAGGAAGCTCCGCTGCGGCGGCCACCGGGGTCACGGGCCCGGCCGCGAGGCCCAGCGCTGTGGCGACCATCAGTCCCGGAATTCCAGCGGAAGCGGTTGCGCCTTTTCCGCCGCCTGTCGTCAGCCAACGCGACAGGAGGTCGCGGACGGTTCCGAGGGCCACGCCGACGAGGGCGAGCAGGAGCCCGGTGCGGAGCAGCGCGAGCAGGCCATTCGCCCACGGAGGGACGAGCCAGAGTACGAGTCGTTGGCTGCGTTCGACCGGGCCGCTCCACTCGAGCCTCACGGTCTGCCAATTCCAATCGGGACGGCCGGGTCCAGTCGGGACGCGGGCATCCGGATCGGGCGCGTAGGAGCTGGTGCGGCGGCTCACCCGCTTCTTCGGGGCAATGGATGAGACCGAATCTCTTACAAGACCCGTGGGGGCCCCAGCTGTTTCCGTTTCCACGTATCCGAGGTTTCGCAGCTGGTCTCCGCTGGCCTCCGGGCTGCCCGGCACTCCCTTGACGTCGGCATCCTCCAGTTGGGCGACTGTGACCACTTCCCACGGGCGCTCCAGGGCGGGGTAGAGACCGACCTGCATCTGGTGGAGCGCGAAGGGCACCGCCAGCAGAACGAGGGTGGCGAGCGAAACGATCCGTGCGGAAGCCACGACCGCGGCCAAACGGCCTGGAGGTACCACGCGGTGGAGCGCTTCGGCTGCGAGCACGGAAACCCAGGCGAACTGCGGTGCCCCCGGTTCCGTGTAGGTGAGCACCAGCGTCAGGACAGCGAGCCCGCCTACCCACGGCCCGAAGAGCCGGCGGAAGGCCATGGCCGCCACCATCACGATGAACAGGTCGAGGAGTGTCCAGCGCCCTATCCATGTCGACTGGGCCCGGTCGGCACCGGAAACGTGGAAGAGCTTCCAGCCCGGCGGCAACTCGAGAGTCCCCTCGAGCGCGGCGAAATCGTGGCTCCAGCCCGTGGCTGGGAGGCTGCGCACGCCGCCCTCGACGCGACTGTCTGCATCGATCAGGACCGCCCCGAGCGGAACCTCGATCCCACTCCGGGCAGGTTCGCCAACGGAAGGCGTGAGCTGCGAAATCGGCTGGTCGCTCCCGTTCACCGCGGCGCGGCCGAGGCGTGTCTCCTCGCCCATTTCGAGCCGGGCCTCTGTACGCATCGTGCCTTGGATCCGATCGACCACGGTCGCGCCCTGGCCGTCGAAATCGAGGTGCCAAGCGCGCACGAGGGCGAGTTCGTCGCGCGCCGGGCTGGCGCTCCCTCGGCGTTTCTCTACGAGGGTGAGTTCGTCGCCGGGCTCCATTCGAAACGCGGGGAACGCGCGCCAGGCAGGCGGGAGCTCGGTCTGCGTAGGATCGATCGGGGCGGGGCCCTGGACTTCGACCAGCCTCAGGTTGGGGCGCGCTTCGAACACCCAGATCTCGGTCGGGTCCCAAAGCTCGCCCTCGCCCCGGCGATCCCCTGCCGGTTTCTCCAGGGGTGGCACCTTCAGCTTCGCGGCGATTCCCTCGTGGCGCGCGTCGAGCGTGAGTGTCCATCGGCCCGGGCGCACCTGCACCCGCAGGCGGCCGTCGGGCTCGATCTGGGCCGGAATTGGACCCGTGAGGGAAAGCGGCACGAAGCCCTCGGGCAACGCTTGGCCTAGCAATCGCTCCCGGCTTTCTCCGGAAACCCGGAGCTCGATCTGTGTGACGAGTCGAAGCGGGATCTCGTCGATGACATGCCGATGGATTTCGACCTCGAGGCGATCTTCCAGCGCTGCAGGTTTCACCGTCCTCGTGCGAAGCCAAAGCTGTCCTCCGGCATCACGGGTCGGAAACGGGACAACCAGCCCGGCCACACGGAGCGAGACGAGCCCGGTCTCGGGCGGGACGCGCAGGCGCTGCGGCAGCTTGGACCACACGAAATGGCCCGACACGCGGTGTCGGCCGGGCGCGAGGCGCAAGCTCGGCAGTCCATCGTTTCCCTGCACGACGGCTGCTGGAACGCCATCTACGTCGACCCGTTCGGGCCATCGGTCCGGGTCGCCTGGGAGACGTACTTCGCTCTCGGCATCGACGCGGAAGGTCTGGACGAAACGGCCTCCGGTTGAATCGAGCGCCAGATCAAGGCGCGCCGGCCAGACGCAGCGGCGTCCGTCACGGCCGGCCAGTTGCGGACAAAGTCCGGCTTCGTGTCCGCGCAGCACCCATTCGATCCATGGCTGAAGGGGTTCGGGTACATCAGCGCTGGCAAGGGGGGCGGCCGAGCTTGCGGGAGCGCACAGAACGCCCAGCAGGAGGCCGAAACGGCATGCCCCGGCGAGCAGGCGTGACCACGACTGGCTCGGGGCGGATCTGGCACGGGAGGTTGCGTTCGCCACGGATGGCTCCTCGGCTCGAGAGAAGGGACAGTCCTCGAAGGCCATGTGCACGCCTCGTGCCAGTCCATCGGAGGCCTGTTCGTGGAAGCTGGATTCGGCAGATCGCTCGGGTTCGTACAGCACTTCCTGCGGTTCCGGGCATGGTGCCTGGTGAGTTGAAGGCGGAACAGTAGGTGCATCGGGGGCGAAGGGCTCTACACCCGATGTCCAGAAGGCGGGCGAGCCCCGCGGGGTCGAGCACGGTTGACGGGCTGCTCGCGGGCCCCATCCTAGGGGGACGCTTCCGAACCGAGGCGGGAGCGCGGGCGTCCAAGTTCGTGCGCCCTGCCTGTCTGCATCCAAGGAGATCTCCGTTCGATGAAACGCGTTCTGCTTTTCCTGGCCACCAACATCGCCGTCATTGCGCTCTTGTCCGTCGTGCTTCACCTCGTTGGATTCGAGGGCTTCCTCGACGAGCGGGGTGTCGATCTGAACCTGCCGTCGCTGTTGTTGTTCGCTGCAGTCTTCGGCATGGGCGGTTCGTTCATCTCGTTGGCGATGTCCAAATGGATGGCCAGGAGGATGACAGGTGCGCGGGTCATCACCGAGCCCAGTGGCGAGGCCGAGATGTGGTTGGTGGAGACCGTGCGTCAGCAGGCCGATGCCGCGGGGATCGGAATGCCCGAGGTGGCCATCTTCGATTCCCCGGAGCCGAATGCGTTCGCCACTGGCGCTCGCCGCGACCACGCGATGGTGGCCGTCAGCGCCGGGCTGTTGCGAGGCATGCGCAAGGAAGAGATCGAGGCGGTGCTCGCTCATGAGGTCAGCCATGTCGCGAATGGCGACATGATCACCCTGGCGCTGATCCAGGGTGTCGTGAATACCTTCGTGATCTTCCTGGCGCGGGTGATCGGGCATTTCGTCGACCGTGTCGTCCTCAAGAACGAACGGGGCTACGGGTTTGGCTATTTCGGGGTCGTGATCGTCGCCCAGATCGTGCTCGGCATCCTGGCCAGCTTCATCGTGTTCTGGTTCTCGAGGCAGCGCGAGTTCCGCGCTGATGCTGGCGGAGCGCGTCTGGCGGGTGCGCCGAAGATGATCGCGGCCCTCGAGCGATTGAAAGCGGGCCCGCAGACCGAGCTTCCGGAACAGCTGGGCGCGTTCGGTATCTCCGGAAGCGTCCGCACGGGCTTGGCGCGTCTGATGATGAGCCATCCGCCGCTGGACGACCGGATCGCCCGCCTGAAGAGCGAACACGGCATGAGCGCCTGACCAGCGCAGATTCGCCAGGGATGCGTGCCCGCCCGGAATCCGGGTGGGCGGACGCACGAAGGCGTGATCGTTCGTTGCCATGGGCGACGGTGTCCCTGCATCCTGTGCTGGGGGAGCGGAGCGCATGTGCGGGAGCGTTGGTTGGGGGAAGGCCGGGCGGCCCGAGGGGTGCAGCGTTGGCTGGAGCGGGCCGCACCTCTCGATTCGACCGTCCTGATCACCGGGGAGACGGGAACCGGGAAGGGCGTGCTCGCGCGCCTGCTCCATCGCTGCTCGGGGCGGAACGCAGGTCCCTTCGTTCATGTCGATTGCGGCGCGCTGCCGGACGGGTTGCTCGAAGCCGAGTTCTTCGGACACGAGCGAGGTGCGTTCACCGGTGCCATCGGCACGCGGGTCGGCCCTTTCGAAGCGGCGGCCAAGGGAACCCTCTTCCTCGACGAGATCGGAGAGTTGTCGCTTCGCGGCCAGACCCGTCTGCTGCGGGTCCTCCAGGATCGGTGCTTCCAGCGCGTCGGGGGCCGGTCGAGTCTGCGAATGACGGCGCGTATCGTGGCGGCAACGAATCTGCCTCTGGAGCAGGCCGTTTCAGAGGGTCGCTTCCGCGCCGATCTCTTTCATCGCCTCGATGTCCTCCACGTGGAGCTCCCGCCGCTGCGGGAGCGACCGGAAGATCTTCCGATCCTCGTCACTCATTTCCTGGCGCGATGTGCGCGAGAGGTGGACGCTCCGGTTCCGGAGCCGACGCCTGAGTTCCTCGCCCGGCTGGCAGAGCGGCCCTGGCCCGGCAATGTTCGCGAGCTGGGCAACCTGCTGGAGCGACTCGTCGTATGGGCGCCGGGGCCGCGCCTCGATGTGCAGGACTTGATGCGCATCGAGCCACGGGCGTGCCGGTTGCCTACGAGGGCGCGGGGTGCAGCCGATTCGCTCGAGGCGATGCTGCGAGAGACCGGTGGCAACGTGTCGCGAGCGGCGCGCCGTCTCGGCATGGCGCGCACGACCTTGCGCAGGCGCATCCGAGCCGCGGGGCTGGAAGAGCTGATTCCCCGCGACTAGCGGCTCTGAGGCTTCGGGCGATGGCGCCCTTGGCGCCATCGCCCCGCCAGGCCCAGCGCAGCGAGGGAGAGAGTCAGACCGGTTCCCGGTTCGGGGACGGTGATCTCGGAGCGAGCAACAAAAAAGGAGAGCGGGTGCCTTGCGCCAAGCCTTTCGCCATACGGGCGGTGATAGAATTCAAGCATTCCGCGCGAACCCGCCAGGTCGAGATCCAGTAGTGATAGAAGGTTCGCGGGATCAACAGAATTCAGTTTGTGGGATGGGGCGCCGAGGTTGACCTGGCCAAGAGTCAGTCTTTCACTCACCTGGCGGCCGTTGTACCAAGCCAAGCGCTCGATCAACTGGTTGCCGAAGCGGGCATGGGTGGACCAGTTGAAGAATGCAAACTGCCCTAGCATGAATGGTTTGCCAACCACGAGCGAACCCCAGACCGCTCGAGGCGAGAAGGCTTCCACGTTCAATTCCATGTTCGCCAGTCCAAGTGGGAGTACGGAGTAGTCCCAGCGGTCAGCGTAGGCATTATCCGCATCGAGACGGATCTCGAAGCGGAGGGATAACGGATCGCCGACTGAGAACTCGCTCTGCAACACATCCGGCACCGAATAGACCTGGCCAACGAGATCGACGAACAGCGAGGTGGCTTCGGCGGATCGTGATGCGCCCAGGGTGAGAAGGCCAAACATCGTGAGCGCAACTGCAAGCAGGCGTAGAGAACCTGTGGACATCGAAACCCCTCCTCGAAAAACGACGCGACCAGCGCTTGGTCTCTCGACAACCGCCAGCATGCTCTTGAGAACCGAGAACACCTAGATCGACCCGGTGGAAGCACCCAGGGCACTTCTCCCGGGGCAGCGGTCGGCTTCGCCTCGACTAGCTACCGTGACGACATGGGAGATCCTGTGCCGGCCTACCGCAACATCCTTCGGGCTCGTGCCGTCGTCTACCGCCATCTGCAGCCGACTCCCTTGCGCCATTCGCCGGGGCTTTCGGAGCGGCTCAGCGCCGATGTCTGGGTGAAGTACGAGAACCACCTGCCCACGGGCGCATTCAAGGTGCGCGGTGGTCTCAACATGGCGGCGCAGTTGGGCGCGGAGGAAAAGGCGGCTGGTCTGGTCACAGCGTCGACCGGGAATCACGGACAATCGGTTGCCTACGCGGGCCGGGCGATAGGGACCCCCGTTACCGTGGCCGCACCGGAGAATGCGAACCCGACCAAGGTGGCGGCGATGAGAGCGCTCGGGGCGGAAGTCGTCCTGCACGGCAAGGATTTCGATGAGGCCCGGGAGTGGGCGAGTGAGCAGGCGACGAAGCGGGGGGCTCGCTTCGTCGGGCCCACGGATGCCGAGCTGATCGCAGGGGTCGGTACCTACGCCGTCGAGATCTTCGATGTGTTGCCGAAACCCGATGTCTTGATCGTGCCGGTTGGAGCGGGGAGTGGCGTCTGTGGCTGCGGAATCGTGGCGGCGGCACGCTCCCCGGAAACCCGCGTCGTCGGTGTGCAAGCCGAGGCGGCTCCCGCCATGCAAAGGAGTTGGCAGACGGGAACCCTCGCGACGGCATCGACGGAGACCGTGGCCGAGGGGCTCGCGACGCGGGTTCCCTTCGAGAACACCCAGCGCATCATGCGCGATGCGGAGGTCGGGCTCTCGGATTTCGTCCTCGTGAGCGACGCGAGCATGGAGACTGCCATCCGCATGTTGCTGGAGCACACACGCAACCTGGCAGAGCACGCGGGCGCTGCGGCACTCGCGGCTGCGCTCGAACATCCTGCGCTGGCGACCGGCAAGCAGATCGTGCTGGTGCTCTCCGGTGGAAACCTGGCCTGGCAAGAGCTGCGCCGCATTTTAGCTGGCTGAGGGCTAAGCTGGCGCCGTGCCGATTCGCGCCGTCGTGTTCGATCTCTTCGATACCCTGGTCGATCTCTCGCTGGAGGGCCTGCCGACGGTGCGGCTGCGCAACCAGGAATTTCCCTCGAGTCTCGGCGTGCTCCACGAGATCGTCGCCGAATTCACGGACATGGGCTTCGAGGATTTCGCCGACACGCTCTTCGCGCTGGATAGCGAGCTGCGTAAGAGCCGCTACCAGCAGGGCCGCGAGCTTCCCACCCTCGAGCGTTTCGAGCGGCTCCTTCCATGGCTACCCGGTGCAGAGAAGGTGCCGGACCTCGCTGCACGGTTGACCGAGACCCACATGGAGATGCTGCGCGGGCAGGTCGGCTTCGTCGACCATCATCCCGAGGTGATGGAGGCGCTCGGCGATCGCAAGCTCGCCGTCTGCTCCAACTTCTCGCATAGCCAGACCGCCTTTCGCGTGCTCGAAGAGGCCCGTTTGCGTTGGCACTTCGACGTCGTCGTGGTTTCCGATGCCACGGGCTGGCGCAAGCCGCGCCCCGAGATCTTCCAGGCAACCCTCGCAGCGCTAGGGGTCGCGCCCGACGAGACCCTCCATGTCGGCGACAACCTGAAGGCCGACGTCACCGGCGCGGCGGCCGCGGGGCTGCGCACCGCCTGGATCACCCGCCGAGTCGCCGACCCGGACGGGTCCCTCGAGGCCCATGAAGGCCCCGCCCCGGATCTCATCCTCCACGATCTCTCGGAACTCCCCTCCCACCTCACCTGAGCGCAGCAGGGGGCGTTCCTTCTGTTGCGCCTACTTTCCCTTCCAGGCGGGCGGGCGCTTTTCGGCGAAGGCTCTGGGGCCTTCGATGAAGTCCTCGCTCTTGATCATCTCGCGGATCTGGTCGTAGTGGCCCGAGACGGCCGTTTCGAGGTCGGCGATGTCCAGGCCCTGGTGGACGGCTTGCTTGCTGCCGCGCACCGAGATGGGGGCGCATTCGAGAATCATTTCCGCCCAGCGACGGGCGCCGGCCAGCGCCTCGCCGTTCGGGACGACTTCGTTCACGAAACCGAGCTGCTGGCCCTCGGCCGCCGGAACACGGCGTCCGGTGAGAATCATGCCGAGTGCCTGCTTCAACGGGATCTGCCGCGGGAGCCGATGCAACCCTCCGGCCAGGGCGGCCAGGCCGACCCGTGGTTCGGGCAGGGCAAAGACGGCGCCCTCGGCCGCGATGATCAGATCGCAGGCCAGACAGATCTCGAAGCCGCCGCCCATGGCGACGCCATTCACTGCGGCGATCACCGGCTTGGTCAGGTCGTAGCGCGCGGTCAGCCCGGCGAAGCCGCTCGTCGGTTGCCCGCTCATGTCGCCGCCGGTTGCCTGGTGTTTGAGATCGTTTCCGGCGCTGAAGGCCCGGTCTCCCGCGCCGGTGATGATCGCGACCCATTGATCTGGATCGTTGGCGAAATCGTCGAACGTCTCGGCCAGCTCCCGATTCGCCGCCGGATGCAATGCATTCATCCGCTCCGGCCGGGTGATGGTGACGATCGTGAGGTGTCCGTCTGTTTCGACCTGGCTGAATTCGCCCATGGGTCCTCCTTCGGAACGGCAACATTACCGCACCAGAGAACCGTATGGTGCGCCGCGTTCAGACGAGTTCGAGCTGGCTCGCGAGCGTGGTGTTCTCGGCGCGTCGTTGTTCTGCGAGGGCCGTTGCCGCGGCTCGGACTTCAGGGTGGAGAGCCATGCGCTCGGCAACGTGCCGCTTGGCCAGGGCGAGCACCCAGCATTTCCGCGAAGCCACACAGGATGCCACCGCGGGTCCTTCTTCGAGGATCGACATCTCGCCGAAGACATGCCCCGCCTTAAGCGTTGCAAGGGTCGTGGTGTCGGCGCCTTGTTCGTCTCGTTGGATGGCTTCGATCTCGCCAGCCAGCAGAACGAAGAGAGCAGGCGCCGGGCGCCCTTCGGCAATCAACTTGCCGCCCGCTTCGACTTCGAGGAAGCGGAAGCTCGAGAGCAGTTCCCGTCGTGCGGTCGCGTCGAGAGGCCCGAAGAAAGAGCTGGTGAGGGCGAGGCGCTCGATCAAACGATCGCGGAAGAACCCGAGCAGTGTCGAGAGGACTTCGGGATCGCGAGAGAGCAGTTCGGTCAAGATTCGGCGGTCGACGGCCAGGAGTTGGCTGTCGACCAACGCCTCGATGCGCGCGTTTCGCGGTTGATTGGCGAGCAGGGCAGTCTCGCCAAAGAAGGTGCCCTCTTCGAGCACCGCCAGTCGCTTCGTTCGCCCATCGTCGCTTCGCGCCACGGGCACGACGGCGCCTTCGGCCACGACGTAGAGGGCGTCGCCCAGGTCGCCCTCTTCGAAGAGCACCTCGCCTTCGCGCAACTGTACCCGTTCGGTGCCGTCGATCAGAAGCCGCAGACCGCCTGCATCGAGGGATGAGAAGAGCGGCACGCGCGGCAGCGTCCGCCGAATCTCCGAGCGAGCCAGGGCGGCCGGATCGAAATCGCCCGCGGACGAAGCGTCCAACCCATCGGGTGCAGGAGCGTCGTGCGAATGCGGGTCCGATGTGAGAAGGACTTCGACTGCGCTGCTATCGGTTTCGAGTTCGAGATCGAGCTGCTCCCGGGTCGGGACGACTTCCGTGAGCACGATCTCTTCGAGGGGCTGCCCGGGCTCGAGGCCAGAGGCTTCGGCCGCGGGCGCATCTGCGGCTTTCGGTTCGATGCCACGGCTTGAATACAACTCGGCCAGCCGCTCCTGGATGCGCGTATGCTCCGGTTCGAGATCGAGCACCATCTTGCAAGCGGCGATGGCTTTCAGCAGGAAGCCGCCATCCGCCCAGCGGTCGGCCGCACGTCCGAGTGCCCGTACCTCGCCTTCCCTGTCGTCCATGCGGCGCAGCGCATCGGCCAGGCGCTGAGGCCATTGGCCCTCTTCGGGATCGAGCTTCTCGAGCTCTTCGTAGGCATCGCGGGCATCGTCGAGCTTGCCCTTTCGGAGGGCCTTGCTGGCCGCGTCCTTCAGCTTGCGGATCGCAGCCTGTCGCTTCCGGGCTTCTCGCGGCGTCATCTTCTCGCGATCGTCCGAACCCCACATTGGCTTGACCTATGAGGCGTTTCAGGGCCTCCAGGGTTCGACCGATGCCGTACGGGTGAAGCCCGATCCCGTGCAGCTCTTCGCGTCCGCCGCCCTCGTTCCGGGCCTGGTCGCCGTTTTGCCCGAGGGCCCATCGCCTCGGGAGCTGCCGGCACTGGATGAGCTTCCAAGCGGGCCAGCCATCCTGGTGCTCGATGCGCATCTGCTGCGGTCGGACGGTGAAGCCTGGCTCCGGGCACTTCCGCCTACCTGGGTGCTTCTGGCCTGCCCGGGCGAGCCGGAACAGCAGGCCTCCGCAGCGCAGAGGCGGTTCCTCACCCTGCCCGATACGACACCCGATTCCGGCTGGGAGGACGCCCTGCGTGCAGCGGCGCTCCACGCTTCGGGCCTGGCCGAGATGCAACGTCTGGAAGAACTGCGCAAGCAGGCGGACCGGGATCTCTCAGAGCTTTCCTCCGTGGGCGCGGCACTGATGCAGGACAGGGATCCGGCACACCTGCTGGCCCAGATTCTCACCGAGGCGCGCCGGGTGACCTCCAGCGATGCCGGAAGCCTCTACCTGGTAGAGGAGGGCGAGCTGCACTTCCGGCTCACCCAGAACGCAACGCTGCCCGAACTGGACCAACCGGATCTCCGTCTGGCGATCGACGCCTCGAGCTTCGCGGGGCGGGCGGGGGCAAGCGGAGAAATCCTTTGCATCGACGATGCCTATGACCTGCCTGCAGATGCGCCGCATCGTTTCGATCCACGCATGGACGAGGTCACGGGCTACAAGACAGGCGCGGTTCTGGTCGTCCCCATGAAGAGCCCGCGAGGCGAACTGGTGGGCGTCCTCCAGTTGATCAACCCGGCCGCCGGGTACTACGGGGAACGGGACCGCCAGATGGCTGCTGCGTTGAGTGGCCAGGCCGCGGTCTCGATCGAAAATGGGCGCCTACGCGCGGAGATCGAGCAACTCTTCGACGGATTCGTGCGCGCCTCCGTCGATGCGATCGATCAACGCGACCCCGGAACATCCGGCCACTCCGTGCGAGTGGCCGATCTCAGCTGCACGCTCGCGTCCGCCGTCGATCGCTGCGATCGTGGAAGCCTGGCTGGCGTGAGCTTCGACCGGAAATCCATTCGCGAGCTTCGTTATGCCGCCTTGCTCCATGATTTCGGGAAGGTCTTCGTTTCGGAGCAGGTTCTCGGCAAGGATCGCAAGCTTCCTCGTTCCCGCGAAGCCGAGGTGTTCGGCCGCATCGCACGTGCACGCGAGGCATTGGAGACGCGCTTCCATCGGGAGCGTGCGGACTACCTGCTCTCCTCGGGCCACGATGGATTCGACGCTTTCGAGAAGAACCTCGTGGCAGCGCTGGGCGAGGAGCGTCTGCGTCTTTCCCATTTCGAACAGGCGATTCGGAACGCAAACGAACCGCGCATCCTGCCCGAAGAGGCCCCGGCGGAACTGCGAAGGGTCGCGGCCTATCGCTTCCTGGCAACCGGCGACGGCGAACAGCGCCTGATCGATGAGGATGACATCGCTTTCCTCGGCGTCGCTCGCGGAAGCCTGACGGAAGAAGAGCGCCAGGAGATCCAATCGCACGTCAGTTACACGCACCGCTTCCTGGCCCAGATCCCCTGGACCCGGGATCTGCGCGGAGTCGAAGAAATCGCCTGGGGCCACCATGAGAAGCTCGATGGCGGCGGCTATCCGCGAGGCCTCTCGGCCGGCGCGATTCCGGTCCCGACCCGGCTGCTGACGATCGTCGACATCTTCGATGCGCTCACCGCGGCGGATCGGCCCTACAAGAAGGCGCTGCCCCTCGAGCGGGCTCTCGACGTCCTTCAGGACGAGGCGAGCCGAGGGAGAATCGACTCCCAGATCCTGGCGATCTTCCTGGGGAGCCGGGCCTGGAGCGTCCTGGCGGAGAAAGGCTAGGAGCCAGTCCGGCGCCCGAAGGGGGGCTTCAGGTACATTCCGTGGACCTGAAGGAGACACCCGATGAGCGAAACTCCCCAGACCGCGATCGCCGAGATCTCCCATGCCGTGGCGCGTTTGCGCAATGCCTACGATGCCGGCCGCACCCGCCCGTTGGCGTGGCGCCGCCAACAGCTCGAAGGCTTGAAGGCGATGTGCACCGAGCGGGCCGACGAATTCGTCGAGGCCCTGCGCGCGGACTTCGGCAAGCCGCCTCTCGAGGCACTCATGATGGACGTGTCCCAGGGGAAGACGGAGGCCGCCTCCGCGCTTCGAAACCTGAAGAAGTGGACGCGGCCCGAGCGGATCGGTCCGGTTCCGCTGATGGGGCGTACGTTCGTGCTACGCGAGCCGCTCGGCGTGGCGCTGATCATCTCGCCCTGGAACTACCCGATCGGCTTGTTGCTCTCTCCGCTGGCGGGGGCGATTGCTGCGGGCAATGCGGTGATGCTGAAGCCCTCGGAAGTCACACCCCATACCTCGGCTGCGCTTGCTCGCTATGTGCCGGAGTATCTCGATCCGGAAGCGATCGCTCTCGTCGAAGGCGGCGTCGCCGAGACGACAGCACTCCTCGAAGAACGTTTCGACCACATCTTCTATACCGGGAATGGGCACGTCGGCCGCATCGTGATGGAAGCTGCGGCGAAGAACCTGACGCCGGTCACCCTGGAACTCGGCGGAAAGAGCCCGTGCCTGGTCGATCGGGACGCGGATATCGCGATCACCGCGCGGCGCATTGCCTGGGGGAAGTTCGTCAATGCGGGACAGACCTGCATTGCCCCGGACTACGTGCTCGTCCACCGGGATCGTGAAGAGGAGTTGGTGGGCGCGCTCGAGGCCGTCACCCGCGGATTCTACGGAGACGATCCCAAGGCCGCTCCGGAATTCGCGCGGGTGGTGAACCGCCGCCACCACGAACGCCTCGCAAAGCTCCTCGAGAGTGGTCGCCCCGCCTTCGGCGGAGAGGCCGATGCCGAGCAGAACTACATTGCGCCGACCGTGCTGCGTGGCGTCACCGCCGATTCCCCGATCATGCAGGAAGAGATCTTCGGTCCGATCCTGCCGATCCTGCCCGTGGACGACATGGACGAGGCGATCCGCTTCGTGAACGAGCGGGACAAGCCGCTGGCCCTCTACATCTTTACCAAGGACGACGCCGTGGAGGAGAAGGTCTTGCAGGAGACCAGTTCCGGCGGCGCCTGTGTGAATGGCACGCTCATGCACATCATGGATGCGAGAGCGCCCTTCGGCGGTGTCGGCCCGAGTGGACAGGGTGCCTATCACGGCAGGCATAGCTTCGAGACGTTCAGTCATCGCAAGACGGTGATGAAGCGTGGCTTCCGCTTCGACCTGAAGCTGATGTACCCGCCGTATAGCGATCGGAAGCGGAGGATCGCGCAGCGGTTCATGTAGAAGAGCCTTCACCAAGGGCCTATTCTCCGCAGCCGCAACCCGATCGGAGCCCGCCGTGAACGCAGTCAGCAACTTCCGTCCTTCTTCTCTTGGCACGATCCCGCGGCTGGTTCAGGATTCGGCGTCGCGGTTCGCCGAGCGGCCGGCGTTCGAGGGCGACGGCCACGAGCTGCGTTTCGACGAGTTGGGCGAGCTTGCGCTGCGCAGCGCCCGGGCGTTCATGGCGGCCGGCATCCAGCCGGGAGACCGGGTGGCCGTCTGGGCGCCCAATCAGCTCGAATGGGTGCTGGCGGCCGTGGGGCTTCAATCGGCCGGTGGCGTTCTGGTGCCGATGAACACGCGCTTCAAGGCTTCGGAAGCCGGGTATCAGTTGCGCAAGAGCGGTGCACGCATGGTGTTCACCGTCGACGAATTCCTCGGTGAACGTTACGCGGAGATGGTGGCGAGCCAGGAACTGCCGGCACTCGAAGGCATCGTGCTCTTCTCGGGTGCGCATCCGAAAGCCGAAACCTGGGAGACCTTTCTCTCCGGCGGCGATGCTGTCACGGAACGCCAGGCTCGCGAGCGCATCGACGCCGCGGCGGCGACCGATCTTGCGGACATCATGTTCACCTCGGGAACGACCGGGAACCCGAAGGGAGTGATGACGACCCATGAGCAGAACCTGCGAGCATTCGAGTCGTGGAGTGAAGTCGTCGGCCTGCGGGCTGGAGACCGCTACCTGGTGGTGAACCCCTTCTTCCACACGTTCGGATACAAGGCGGGCTGGCTCTCGTGCATCATGCGGGGCGTCACCTGCCTGCCCCACAAGGTCTTCGACGTGCCGGAGGTGCTCCGACGGGTAGGGGAGGAGCGGATCAGTGCACTTCCCGGTGTGCCGTCACTCTACCAGTCGATCCTGATGCATCCGGATCGGGGAAAGTGCGACCTCTCGCATCTGCGGCTTGCCGTAACGGGTGCGGCCCCGACGCCCGTCGAGCTGATCCGGCGCATGCGTGACGAGCTGGGCTTCGAAACCGTGATCACCGGCTACGGCCTCACCGAATCGACCGGCATAGCAACCATGTGTCGCGATGGTGATGCCCCGGAGATCATCGCCAACAGTTCCGGCCGCGCGATCCCCGATGTCGAGGTGCGCTGTGTCGACGACGAAGGCAAGGAGGTGCCCCGGGGCAAGCCGGGAGAAGTGGTCGTGCGCGGCTACAACGTCATGCAGGGCTACTTCGAGGACGAAGAGGAGACGCGCAAGACGATCGATGCGGAGGGCTGGCTGCACACCGGTGATATCGGCGTGATGGATGAGCAGGGCTATCTCGATATCACGGATCGCAAGAAGGACATGTTCATCATGGGAGGCTTCAACTGCTACCCGGCGGAGATCGAAGCGCTGTTGTTCGAGCACCCGCAGATCGCCCAGGTGGCGGTGCTGGGCATTCCCGATGAACGCATGGGCGAGGTCGGGCAGGCCTTCGTCGTCCCCGAGCCCGGCACCGCGCCCTCTCCCGAAGAGCTTCGCATCTGGTGCCGCGAACACATGGCCAACTACAAGGTGCCGCGCCGGATCGAACTCATCGATGAGCTGCCGATGAACGCGACGGGGAAAGTCCAGAAGTTCATTCTGCGCGAGCGAGCCCTGGGAGGCGCCGCGGAGCCCTCATGAGCCTCGGTCGGGCACCCTCTGTCCGCGAATGACACCGGGATCCCGATTCGCGGAAATCATGTTCTTCGGCTGACTCCTCGTCCGTGTAGACGGAGGTCGGGGAGGCTCATCTTCCAACGGCCGAATTGTGGTTCCCCTGCTTGCGCGATACGGAAGATGTGACCGCGGAGTCGACGATCAGCGTGACCGATCCCGACGGCTACGTGAGCGAATTGGATACGCGTCGATCCGGGCTCACCTTCGACCGGGTGGGCACCTACAACGTGCATGCCGAGATGACTCCTTTTCCCGGTGGGGAAGTCGTCACCGATGACGTTCAGGTCGAGGTGACCGGCCTCCGCGCAACGGTTTCTGTCGGTCCGGTCGCGCCGGGCCCTGTGCCCGGATTGGCGCCGTAGCTTCGGACGGTCTAGTCGTCCTCGATGATGAGGTGGGTGTCCAATAGCGCCCGTTCTCGCCATGCCCGTTCGAGTTCCGGCATGTGGACCACCTCGAACTTGATGCGGTCCGGTCCGAGGAAATAGACCGCGTAGTAGCCGCCATCCGCGTAGGGGAACTCGCCGGGCCCATCGGTGATCTCCCCGCCGAGACGTCGAACCAGGCGGGCGATTTCGTCCACCTGCTCATGACGAGCCACGTTGAGGGCGACATGGTGGAGGCCGGGTGCGTACACCTCGAACGGCTGGCTCGCATGTTCGGGCCTGGCAGCCCAGACGTTGAAAGCCCCGCCGATCCGCGCTGAGATGCTGACGACGACCGGGACGCCCACGCCGTCCCCGGCGCCCTCCGACTCGTATCCCAGGAATTCGAGGATGGGGCCCAGGAATCTCATGGCCACCGGGAGATCGCTGACCGTGATCGAGATGTGGTTGACGGTTCCGAGCAGCATGCAGGAAGCCTACCGCGCTTCACCGCTCCTCGAATTCTTGCCGCTAAGCTCGCAGCAATGAGTTCTGCCCCGCCGGTCGTTGCTGAGCATCTGCACAAACGCTTTGGATCCATGACGGTGGTCGACGATCTGAGCCTTACGGTGGAAGAGGGCAAGGTCTATGGCTTTCTCGGACCCAACGGAGCAGGCAAGACCACGACGATCCGGATGTTTCTCGGGCTGATCGCGCCGCAGGGCGGCTCGGTGAAGATCTTTGGCCACGACATACGGCGGGAATTCAAGCGCGCGATCCGTTGTGTAGGAGCGATGGTGGAAGGGCCGGCGTTCTATCCTTTCTTGACGGCACAGAAGAATCTCCAGCTCTTCGGGCGCCTGTCCGGGGGCATCCCCGCCGGGCGCATCGAGGAGATGCTCGATCGGGTCGGCCTCTCCCGGCGCGCAGACCAGAAGGTGGCTGGCTTCTCTCAGGGGATGCGCCAACGTCTGGGCATCGCCCTGGCGATGCTCGAGAAACCTCGTCTGCTGGTACTCGATGAACCGACCAACGGTCTGGACCCTCAAGGCACCCGGGAGATCCGCGAACTCCTGCGCAGCATTCGTGATGATGGCGACACGACCGTGTTCCTCTCCAGTCATCTACTCGGCGAGATGGAACGCATCTGCGATCGGGTGGCCGTGATCTCCCAGGGACGGATGTTGCGGGAGGGCTCGCTCGACGAGTTGCTCGGGGCGGATGAGGGCGTCGTGGAGCTGGCGGTCGAGCCCGACCGGGACACGGAGGCTGCCGAGGTCTTGAAGCGTCGCTTCCAGCTCGAGCCCCGTCGGATCCGGCACGGCCAGCTCGAACTGGTCGTCGATGGTAGGGTCGGCGCTTCCGATGTGAACCGCGTGCTGGTCGAGGAGGGGCTCGCAGTGCGCGGCCTTCGCAGCCGTCGGCGCAGCCTCGAGCAGGTCTTCGTCGAACTGACCGGGGAGGCTTCGGACATCCAATGAACGCCCCCTTCGATTTCCTGCGAACCGTGGCACGCCTTGTGCGTGCCGATGTGACGAAACTCTCGCGCTATTGGGTCGTTCTTGCGGGTTTCGCTGCCATCGCTCTCCTCGCCGTTTCGGGCACGGTGGTCTTCCACCGGATCGAGCTGGCGGCCAACGTCACGTCGAACTCGGGCTACGGGTTTGCGTTG
This sequence comes from bacterium, assembly GCA_024228115.1. Classification (NCBI taxonomy): domain Bacteria; species bacterium. The sequence continues at coordinate 14,540 of JAAETT010000291.1, read as the reverse complement.
GCGGTGGTGAACCGGCTCGTGGATGTCTCGATGCCGATCGTCTACGTGCTCGTCTGCATCCTGTTCGCCATCGACGTCTCGAATTCCACCGTCAAATGCATCCTGACCCGCCCTGTGACACGCATGGAGCTGCTCGTTTCGAAGTATGTGACGGCCTTCGGGATGGTCACGCTGGGTACGGCCATGCTCTGGGCAGTGGCGCTCGTCGGTGGTGCCGCCTACTACGGTCTGGGCGACCTCACGGAGAACGGCTACGTGGTTTTCAGCGGCGGATACGTTCTCGGACAGTTTGCGATCGGCGCATTCTTCCTGCTCATCGGCCTCAGCTGTGTCGCAGCCATGGGCGTTGCAGTTTCCACGTTTTCGAGCACGATGGGCGGTGCCATCATCATCGGACTCATCTTCTTCTTCATGCTCGAGTTGTTCGCGGTCATCCCCACGAGCCTCGGGCTGACCCTCTCGCTAGGCGGTGAAGATTTCGTGTTGCCGTTCAGCTCCTTCGCGCTACCCAACCAGCCGCTCATCCCCCTGGGCGTCCTCGATGATCTGGCGACGGGGGTCTCCATCGAGAGCTGGTGGATACCGCCGATTCAACGCATGCTCACGATCTGCCTCGCCTATCTCGTCTTCTTCGTCGGGCTGTCTGCGCTCGGTGTTCGCAAGCGGGATTTCACGCTATGAGGGGCGGACAGTGGCTGGTCGTCGCATCCCTGGTCCTCATGGGTTCCCCCGTCGCTGCTGCGGACGCTCTCTTCGTGCGCTCCAAGATCGAGTTTCCGGGCAAGATCGAGGATCATCTACTTGCAGATGTCGATGGAGATGGACGCCTCGATGTGTTGGTCGTTCACGCTGCCGCGGGCGATCGCTACGACTACCGGCTCGCCTATTGCCGCCAGAAGGCCGAGAAGAAATTCGACGGCTGTGAGATCCTCGATCTCTCCGAAGATGTACGCGCGTTCGATGTCGGCAACGTAGATCCCGCACCGGGCGCCGAGTTCGTGATGGTGACGACATCCGGCATCTCCTGGTCGGCCTTCGAAAAGGATGGGTTCGGCCCGCGTCACACCTTGACGGAGGTGCCATCCGTTTTCGTGGGCACCGATCCGGATATTCCGCGTCCTCTCGATGTGCTCTTCGATCTCGATGGTGATGGGCGCGACGAACTTCTTCTGCCAGGCCAGGCCGGGCCCACCTGGGTGAAGCCCGATGGCCAGGTCCAGCTCTTCGAGAGTCCGGCGGTCGTGCTCTACCGCCTCGCCAATCGGGGCGCGGACGTGAATGCCGTGCTGAGCAGAGGTTTTCAGAGCCGGGTGACGAGCGAGATGAACACACCCGATGCGCACGTCTTCGATTGGAATGGGGATGGGCGTCTCGATGTGGTGACCCAGCTCGACAACGTCGTGCGCATCTTTCTTCAGGACGGGGCGGGCGGTCTGCCCAGCCAACCTTCCCGGACGGTCGAACGCAGCACCCTGGCGGAGGCCGAGCTCGATTCCTCGTTCACCGGCGAAGTGACGAGCTTCGCCCAGCTCGATCTCGACGGGCAGGCAGATCTGATCCTCACGAAGTGGGGGAGCTCGGAGGAGCGCACCCGGATGGACCGGGCCGTCTTCTTCTCGCGCCCCGACGGCAGCTATCCGGACTCGCCCGATCAGCTCGTGCGTTCCGAGAGCGTTACGCCGGATTTCGATCTGGTGGATCTGGATGGCAACGGCACCCGCGATATGGTGGTTCCGTTCTTCCACATCGCACCCTCCCAGGCCGTGAAGGTGCTCACCCAGAATGCCCTGCGCTGGCAGCTGCGCGTCTTCTTGTTGGGAGAGAACGGGCGCTACAGCCAGGATGAGGGCAAGGAGTTCGCACGCATCGATGATCGGGTGGTGCTCGACTACAAGCTCGACATCCTCAAACTGCTGTTCGGCAACCAGGCACGGCCGACCGGTCGCATCGCACCGCTGCTCGATTTCGGCGCGGATTTCGATGGCGATGGCTACGCAGATCTGGCTGCGGATGATGGTGGCGACAAGCTGCGAATCTATTGGGGCAACGCGGAGGCGCGTTATTCGAGCTCACCCGACCAAGTCGTTCCCTTCGAATCGACGCTGGCCTACGACCTCATCGATGCAGATGGCGATGGCCTCACGGATCTCTTCGCCTATCACGGTACGCGCCCGGTGACGGAACAGATCAGCGGCCACGGGTTTCATGCGGTGAAACGGCGCCGAACCGAACGCGAACGAGCCCGACGTGCCGAAGAGGCACGCCGGGCTCGCAAGCAGGAAGAGGAGGTGCCCCACGAGCGGGTCCGCCTCGAGATCCTGATGAGTGTTGGAAGGGCCCGCTAGAAGCGGCGGCCGCCTCCGCCACCGCCGCCACCGCCGCCGCCACCGCCGCCGCCACCGCGACGGTCTTCCGCCTCGTTGACACGCAGGGGTCGACCACCCATGTCGCTGCCGTCCAGGGCACGCATGGCCTTGTCGGCGTCTTCACCGTTTTCGAACTCGACGAAGCCGAAGCCTCGGGAGCGACCGGTCTCACGGTCGGTGATGACGCGTGCAGACAGCACGTTGCCATGGGTTGAGAAGATGTCGCGTAGTTCGTCGTCGTTGGTGCGGAAGGGCAGGTTGCCCACATAGAGCTTCTTGCTCATTCGGTCTCCGATTCAGGTTCGTAAAGGAGGCTTCGATCGAGAGATGCACGAACCTGGGAATCCCGGGAGCCTGATCGCTGCGAAAGGGGGCCTCTGACGACAGATACGCTAGACGCTCGCCCACGGAAAGCAACCGGCTTGTTGGAAGGGTAGAGAAAACGCCCGTTCCCCGGGACATGGCCATGGGGAGCCCGAGCCGGTTTTTTGTCCACTTCCGCTCGAAGCCGATCGGGACTGACGTATTCTCGGGTCCATGGGGGCAGGAAGCGCAGGGTCGGATCAGCTCCCGCGGCAACTGGGGGCGCTCTCACCCGAATTCCTCTCCCGGCTCCTTCAGGCTGGGGCGCCTGGGGCCCGGGTCGAGTCCTTTCGCTGGGATCGAATCGGGGAAGGTGAGGGGATGCTGGGTCAGGTGGGCCGATTTCATCTCACCGGGGCGGACGTGCCACCGACCCTGGTAGCGAAGCTGCCCGCGGATCACCGTGCCAATCGGGGCCAGGGAGAGTTCCTGGGCCTCTACGAGCGCGAGATCCAGTTCTACCGGGAACTGGCACCCCACGTCGACTACCGGATTCCGCAGTTCCTGGGGGCGGCGATGGCGGCCGACCAGGCGCCAGGCCCCGCGCCGGACCCCGAATTGGGGAAGAAGCTCGCCCGCCTGCCGGGCTGGCTTCTGGGGGGCCTCGTGCGCCTCGGGATGCGTCTGGCGGGCTGGGTTCGGCGTCCCGCCGTGCTCCTGCTGGAAGATCTTGCACCCGCCGCGCCCGGGGATCAGCTCACTGCGTTGGACGACGGCGCGCTCGATGCCCTGCTGCGCGCAGTGGCCCACGCCCATGCGGGTTCCTGGAACGCCCCGATCCTGCTGCAGCAAACCTGGTTACCGTCGGTCGATACCGCGCCTTCCGTCCCCCAGGCCATCTATCGGATCGCCCGCCGCCGGCTTTTGCGCGGATGGGGCGATCGTCTCCCGGGGGCGCTCGTGGCCCTCGCTGACCGTGCCAACGCTCGTTCGCACGAGCTGGCTGCGGCGCTCGCAGGACCACCTTGGACACTGCTGCACGGTGATCTGCGCCTCGACAACCTGTTCTTCGCCGGGCCCACCGCGAGCGATGTCATCTTCACCGATTGGCAGGTGCCGAGCCGGGGCCGGGCGGTCAATGACCTGGCCTATCTGATGTCCGGCACCTTGGGACCCCAGGTGAGTGCTGACGAGGAGGATGGTTGGGTTTCTGGCTATCACGGGGAGCTGGAGAAGGCCGGAGTCTCCGGCTACGCCCTGGAGACATGCCTGGCCGACTACCGGCTGGCGTCGCTCTACATCCTGCCTCGCGTTCTCGCCGTTTTCGCCACGGTGGATTTCACCAACCGACGCGGCTTCGAGCTGCAGGCCCATTGGCTCGATCGCCTGATCGCGCGATTCGACGCCCGCCCCCCGGGCTTCTGGGATGAACAACTCTCACGGGTGGGTGGATGATGTCGTTTCCCTGCGGCTCCTGTCCCCCGAAGCGGTGGCTGACTACCTTTTCGTCCATGCGAAGTCACCTGCTGCTCCTCGTCCTGCTGGTGCTCTCGATGCGGGCGCACGCCGAGCCCGTGCACTCCGAGCCGGTGCCGCCGAAGCCTAACGTCCTGCTGCTCACCATCGATTGCCTTCGTCCGGATCACATGTCGCTATACGGACATGCTCGTTCCACGACACCCCAGCTCGAGGCCTTCGCGAGGGAGGCGTGGGTCTTCGAGAACGCCTTTGCCACGTCGGCCTGGACCAGCCCAGGGATCGTCTCGATGCTGACCGGCTACTACCCGCCGGTGCACGGGCAGAACGGACGACATAGCGTCTACGACGACGAACTAGCGTCTCCGCTGCGCGTCCTTGCGGATCAAGGCTATGAGGTACTCGGGCGCAGTGGCCGCGGGGCGACCTATGGCGGCCTGGGGTTCGAAGAAGAATTGGGCAAACTGGATTTCGAGACGTTCGTTCGAGAGCGGGCAGAACAGGAGCCCGGAAAGCCCTTCTTTGCCTGGCTGCATAGCAAGGAGCCCCATCTCCCCTATCGGCCGTCGGCACGCAACGCGGGGCGCTTCTTGAAGTCCCCGCCGTCGACGCCCGGATTCGACGCGGTCCACAATCACCATTTCGTGCTGCGCCCTCCTATTCCCGAGCTGCGTTTCACCCACCCGGGCGAGGTCGCGTTCGTGCCTGGCGATGCCGAGGCGATTCGCGCGCTCTACGACGAGACGGTGCGCGACGCGGACGACCATCTGGGACGTGCATTCAACGCGCTTCGCGAAACCGGGTTGCTGGAGCAGACACTGGTCATCGTATCGGCAGACCACGGAGAAGAGTTGTTCGAGCACGGCTGGGTTGGCCATGCGTCGACCGCCTACGACGGAAAACTCACTGACGAACTCGTGCGCATCCCCCTCGTCATTCGGGTGCCGGAAATGCTCCGCGGAGACTCCCCGCACGCTGGGCGGAGCACGGCCCTGGTGCAGGGAGTGGATCTGATGCCGACACTCTTCGAGTGGCTGGGCATTCCATCGGGGGCCATGCTGCCGGCCATGCAAGGGAAGAGCCTTGCTCCGCTGACCGACGGCCGAGCGAAGCAGGTACGCGAGTTCGTCTTTCTGCAAACCACCCGCAAAGGCTGGACCACGCCCAGGCACGAGATGCAGCGACGCGTCGTCGCCGTGCGAAGCCTGGACCGGAAACTCGTCTGGTGGCCGGAGGAGGCCGACCGGCCTGCGCGCCGCGAGGGATTCGACCTGTTCGCCGATCCCGAAGAACGCGAGGATCTCTACGCCGACAAACCCGGGGAGTTTCGAGAACTCGAACGCGCTCGCGAGGCATGGGATGCCGAGAACCTCCGTCACACGGCCGAGTTGGTGCTTCCTGGCGCAGACAATCATGAGAAGGCGCAATGGGAGGCGCTGGCGAAGGGCGATCTGCTCGCTGCACTCCAACGCTGGCGCCGGATCACGCTGCTCGATCGGACCTGGGGCTACGCTCAGGCACCCTTCTTCGACGAAGGACCCGCCAAGCAACCCTGGGAACGCCTACGCCACCGCGCAGGAACGGCCCTGGCCGCGGCCATCGAATGCGACGCAGAAGGCCGCGGTTTCGAAGTGCAGGGCGCCGATGCTGACAAGCAGGTGCACTGCACACCCGAACGCCGTTGAATCCCCACCCACCCAACAGCCGAGATGCCTGCGCGTAGTTTCCGCGCTGACCGCCCCCACCCGCGATCGGCCGCGTTGGCAACCGGAACCGCTTCGCCGGGGCTGGGCACAGGCCGGGCGGAAATAAAGCGCAGGCATAGGTGCGGTTCAGCGTGCGCGTAGGTTGCCCTGCGGCGAAGCCGCGAAAGGCAACACCCCGTCCATCTTTCTACGCGGTCATCCGATCCCGGCCGAGCCATTCCGCCCGGCCTGTGCCCAGCCCCGGCGACTCCAATCCATGCAAGAGGAGCGAAGCGGCCCAGACCGGTCCGCACTACTCTCTTTCCGCGCCAGGCAAGGAGGCCCCATGCTCGAGCTCTATCATCATTTCCTCTCCAGCTGCTCTCAGAAGGTGCGGCTCGTTCTCGCTGAGAAGGGCCTCCCGTATGAGTCCCATATGCTGGATCTGATGGCCGGGGACCAGCATGCCGAGGCCTACGTGAAGTTGAATCCGGGCCACGTCGTGCCAACCCTCGTGCACGATGGTCGGGCGCTGGTCGAATCGACCCTGATCAACGAGTACCTGGAGGATGCGTTTCCTGAGCCGCCCTGCGCGCCGGCAGATGCGCTGGAGCGTCACGCGATGCGGCTCTGGACGAAGCGAATCGATGGGCAAGTGCATCCCAGCGCCGGTGTGATCACATTCGCCATCGGGACCCGACCCGTCATCCTGCAGAAGACGCCGGAAGAGATCGAGGCGGGGGTACAGGCCATTCCGGACCCGGCGCGCCGGGCCGCTCGTCGTTCTGTGATCGACCACGGTGTGAAAGCGCCGGAGATGAAGGGCGCCCTGGCTGCTTTCGTCGCCATGCTCGATGCGATGGAGATCGCTCTCGCCGATCAGGCCTTCCTGGCCGGCGACGCGTTCAGTCTGGCCGACGCTTGCGTCCTGCCCTATGTGCTCCGCCTCGACCATCTTGCCATGACACCGTTCATCGACGCGCACCCTCGCGCAGCTGCGTGGTTCACGCGAATCAAGGAACGAGCGTCGTACCAGGAGGCCGTTGCGGCTTTCGTCCCTCAGCCCGTCGTCGATGCCTTTCAAGCGCAAGGCAAGGCGGTGTGGGCGGATGTGGAGGGGTTGGTCGCAAGTTGACCTTCGCTGCTTGCCAACGGTGCCACGATGTCTGATCCGCTCTACCGATCCCGTCCGACGGCCTTCGAGATGCTCCCGGCGACTACGGTGCGCAACGGGCCGGTCAACGAGTTCATCTACCTATCGGAGGGAAACTCGAACGCATTCTTGATCGTGACATCGGAAGGGCGCATCGTCATCAACACGGGCATGGGTTTCGAAGCGCCCATGCACAAAGCGTATTTCGACTCCATCGATTCCGGTCCCGTCCGTTATGTGATCTTCACCCAGGGCCATGTGGATCATGTGGGTGGCTCGGATCTCTTCGTCGAAGACGGCACGGAACTCGTGGCGCACGCCCACAACCCTGCCCATCAGGCGGAGGATGCACTGATTGCCGGTATCCGGGCGCGGCGTAGTTACTTTGCCTTTGCCGACTCGATCCAACGTGCGAATGCCTACGTCAAGGAAAAGCTGGGCGGGGTGGTTTCCGGGCAAGCACGGCCCGTGCCGACGATCACGTTCGACGAGCGCTTCGCGTTCATGTTGGGTGGCCTGGAGGTCGAGCTGATCTCGACACCGGGTGCCGAGACGAAGGATTCGCTGGTCGTCTGGCTTCCCCAGCACGGGATCTGTTTCACTGGCAACGTGTTCGGCGCACTCTTCGGTCATTTTCCGAACCTCGTGACGGTGCGCGGCGATCGCTACCGCGATGCGCTCACCTACGTCGCCACACTCGAGAAGATCCAGGCGCTCGATCCGGAGATGCTTTGTGTAGGTCATCACGAGCCGGTTCGCGGGCGCGAGTTGATCCGACGTGAACTTTCCCGAATGCGTGAGGCGGTGCTCTTCGTCCACGATGCCACGGTGAAGGGCATGAACGAGGGCAAGGACGTCTATACGCTGATGCGCGAGATCGAGCTTCCGCCGGAACTCGAGGTGGGCGAGGGCTACGGCAAGGTCTCCTGGTCGGTCCGCGCCATCTGGGAGAACTACGTCGGATGGTTCCATCACCACTCGACCACGGAGTTGTATTCGACGCCGCCATGGAGCGTATCGCCGGATCTCTGCGAGCTGGCTGGTGGTCCGGACATCATCGCCGAGGCGGCCCGGAAGAAGCTCGCAAGCGGCGCAGCGGTCGAAGCCATCCACCTCGCTGAAGTGGCCCTGGCCGCCGATCGCCACCACGCCGCCGCTACCGATGCAAGCCTCGAAGCTCACCGCATGCTGCTCGCCCAGGCCAGCAACTTCTGGGAGCATCGCTGGCTCGAAAAGCAAATTGCCAGACTCCAACGCAACGCAGGGGGAGCTTCCTGACGTAGCACGAACGCAAACCCTGCCGGGTTCGTGCTACCTCAAGGAACGTCCCCGCGTTCCCTTCGAGGAGAGACCATGCCTTCCGTCATCAAGCTCGGAATCAAGCGGCCTGTCACCCGGCCGCTCCTTCCCGATCCGGAGCCGCGCGATGTTCGCTACACGCTGATTTCCGTCGACGATCACCTGATGGAGCCGAAGCATACGTTCGTGGGCCGCCTACCGCGGAAATTCGAAGCCCGAGCGCCCCACGTCGTGGAGACCGAGGAGGGCCACGAGGTCTGGGTCATCGATGGTACGCCCTACTTCCAGGTCGGCTTCATGTGTGTTGCGGGCCGGCCGCAAGAAGATCATCGATTCGAACCTGCGCGCTATGAGGAGATGCGCCCCGGGTGCTTCGAGATCGATGCGCGCATCAAGGACATGGACATCAACGGGACGTGGGGGTCCGTGAATTTTCCGTCCGGCGTTACCGGCTTCGGAGGCCATCTCTTCTCGGAACTCGAAGATGCGGAGTTCGGCCTGGCCTGCGTGCGCGCCTGGAACGATTGGCTCTTCGAAGAGTGGTACGGCTCCTATCCCGAGCGAATCGTTCCGCTCGGGATCACCTATCTGGCCGATGCGGAGAAGGGTGCCGAGGAGATCCGGCGCAACGCGAAGCGCGGTTTCACCGCCGTGACCTTGCCCGAGCAACCTCACCGCCAGGGCTTACCGGCGGTCTTCAGCGACCATTGGGAGCCGATCATCCGAGCCTGTGCGGAAACACAGACGGTCCTGAACCTGCACGTCGGTTCATCGGGTTTCGCCCAGATGCCGGCCGGTGCCCCCATGCTCGAGCTCGGTGCGACCCTGTTTGGTCCGATGGCTCTGGCCTCCTGCGCCGAATGGCTCTGGAGCGGTTGGCCGGCTCGCTATCCGGAGCTGAAGATCGCCCTCAGCGAAGGTGGCATCGGCTGGGTCGCCGGGCTGATCGATCGGCTCGACAACATCATGAGCCGCTCCGGCTACGGGCAGGGATGGCCGGACCCGGGGACGTCCCCTTCCGAGGTGCTGCGCCGCAACTTCTGGTTCTGCATGATCGACGATCCTTCCACGATCGTTACCCGCCATACGATCGGCATCGAGAACATCCTCTTCGAGTCCGACTATCCCCACGGCGACGGCACCTGGCCGGATACCCAGGACGTGATCCATCAAACGCTTGGGGATCTTCCTAAGAACGAGATCCGCGCCATCACCTGCGAGAACGCCGCGGCGCTCTACCGGCATCCGCTGCCGGAGAAGATCGTTCCCTAGGTGGATCGTGGGCCACGACCCCGTGCGCCCCCCGCATCGCGTGCTGCACTCGAGGTCTGAATCGTGATGTCCGCATCTCTCGAAGTCTTCGGAGTTGGAACGGCTCGAACGTTTCGCGTCCATTGGATGCTCCAGGAAATCGGCGTGGCTCATAGCGTGCATCCGTTGCAGTCACGTTCGGGTGAAACCCAGGGGGAGGCGTTCCTCGCCTTGAATCCGCGTGGCAAGATCCCCTTGCTGCGCCACGGCGAGCTGGTTCTGGCGGAGAGCGCGGCGATCGTCGGGTATCTGGCGGAACACTTCTCGGGCGACGAGAGGCGCATCCCGCCGCCGGCGAGTCGGGAGCGCGCCCTGTACGACCAGTGGGCATTCTGGATCCTGACTGAACTCGACGCCCACACGCTCTACATCCTTCGTCGCCACGGCGATCTGGCGAATCTCTACGGTGAGGCACCAGCGGCCCTCCGCGCCGCCCGCGAATACTTCCAACGGCAGGTCGAGGTAGCGGATGCCGCGTTGGCACGAGGCGACGGGTTCCTTCTCGGCTCGCATCTGACCGGGGTCGATGTCCTGCTGGGCTCGTGTCTCGACTGGGCCCGTTTCTACGGCGAGACGCTTTCGGAGACCCTCGAGGCCTATCGCCTGCGTCTCGCTGGCCGAAGTGCGTACCAGCGTGCGGTAGACGTGAATTTCCCGCCGGAGGTTCGCGCTGCCCTCGCTGCCAGCCGGAATGCCTGAGGGGTGGTAGCGTCCTCGGTCGTTCCCGAGAAGGAGTCCCAATGCCCGTCGAGCATCTGAAGCCCCAGGACGGCCCGGAGCGAATCGCAGAAATTCTCGAGCGGGACGGATGCGTGATCGTGGATGGCGTGGCGTCTCCCGACCAGTTGACCCGTTTCCGAACGGAGATGGGTCCCTTCCTCGACGCGACTCCGACCGGGGTCGATGGCTTTTCAGGTCGATCCACGCGCCGCACCGGTGCTCTGATTGCCCGCTCTGAGCAAGCCCGGGAGTGGATTCAACACCCCCTGGTTCTCGGGACGGCAGACAAGGTGCTAGGCCACGTCACCAACTATCAACTGCATCTCACCCAGGTGATCGCGATCGGTCCGGGGGAGAAGGCCCAGGATGTACACAGGGACCAGTGGGCTTTCGATTTCTTTCCCTTCCCGAACGGGTACGAAGTGCAATGCAATACGATCTGGGCACTGACGGATTTCACGGAAGAGAACGGCGCCACGCGGGTCATCCCCGGCTCCCATCGCCATGAGGACAAGCTTCGCTACGCCTTCGAGGAGACCGAGCCGGCTGAAATGGATGCCGGGTCCGTGCTCTTCTACACGGGTTCGGTCTATCACGGTGGCGGTCCGAACCGAAGCGGCGCTGTCCGCATGGGTGTGAACATCACCTACGTGGTGGGCTTTCTCCGGCAGGAGGAGAACCAATACCTCACGGTTCCCCGTGAGATCGCGGCAACCTTGCCCAAGGATCCGCTTCGACTGATGGGCTACGCGCGTGGCGCCTACGCTCTCGGCTACATCGACGATACCCGTGATCCGATCGCCGCCGTTCGCCCGGACCTGCTCGATGAGAAGGGGTTGGGTGACCTGACGCCCGTGCAGCTGAAGAGCTCCACTCTCGCAGATGGCTAGATCGCGGCAGGCTACTCCAGGGCCATCGCCCGGAACGCAACCAGTTCCTCGTCACTCACGCCGAGTGCATCGCGGCGGAATGCGCCGAAGCTGCCGTGCTGTTCGAGGATCTCGTCGAAGCCGGCCTCCAGGTAGGCGCGCTGCACGCCGAGAATCGGGCGCACATCCTCCGGATCCGTCCGGAAGAACGAGGCGAGGCGGATGAAGAGGAGAATCTGCTCGATCCTCTGCTCCGTGTAGTGGTTCGTCAGCAGGAAGTCTTCGAAGACGACTTTCTCTGGAACGCCCAGTGTGCGAAGAATGAGCGCTGACGCCATGCCAGCCCGATCCTTGCCGCCGGTGCAATGCACCAGGGCGGGCAGGCTCTCCTCGTGTTGCACTCGCTCGAGCAGATGTGCGTAGCGGTCGGCGAAGTCTGTCACGAAGGCGCGATTGCCATCGACCAGCATCTGGGCCAGATCGATGCCTTCGAGATCGCCGGAGAGGATGCGGTCCTGGAGTTCGTTCATCTCGGCGCCCTCGACCGCGATCTCCAGTTCGAGAACTTCGGGTGCCGGATCGCTCGGCAGGCGGTCCGGGGCTTCGGCCTTCTCCTCAGCCGAGCGGAAATCGCAAACAAGTTTGATGCCAAGTTCACCCATCTTCGAGACGTCGCCGTCGGTGAGGTCTCCCAGGGCATCCGATCTGTAGAATTTCCCCCAGCGTACCGTGCGCCCGTCCTGGGTTGCATAGCCTCCGAGATCGCGGAAGTTGTGGGCGCCCTCGAGTGCCACATGTCGTTTCTTCACATGTCCGGGCATGTCGGCGTAGAGATCCGGGCCGGAACAGGCAAGGAGTGCAGGAAAGAGCAGGAGAAAGAGGGCGCGATGCATGGGCTCCGTCCTATCCGCGCTCAGGCGCTCGGATCGAAGTTCGCGATTGCCGCGAAGGCTTCTTCCGTGGCCTCCAGAACGCGATCGACGTCGGATTCCTGATGGGCGGTGCTGAGGAACATGTTGTGCCAGGGGTGGAGGTAGGCGCCTCGGCGAAGCGCCTCGCTCGTCCATCGGTAGGCCTTTCGAAAATGCGAGTCACCGTCGAAGAGGACCATGGGCATCTGGACGGGACCGGTCTGCCGGATCCCCACACCATGTCTGGCGGCCTGTTCTCGCCAGCCATCGCGTAGTCTTGTTCCCATCTCTACGACATGCTCGACGTAGGGTTCACGTGAGAGTTCGTCGAAGGTGGCAAGGGCAGCGGCCATCGGAACCGCCTGGAACCAGAACGAGCCGGTCATGTAGACCTTGCTGGCGGCTTCGCGGCAGCGCTCGTTGCCGACCAGCGCCGAGAGCGCGTGTCCATTCGCGATCGATTTGCCCCAGGCGCTGAGATCCGGCTTCACGCCGAGCGATTCCCAGCTTCCCCCGAAAGAGAGCCGCAATCCGGCGCGCACCTCATCGAGGATGAGCAGCGCCTCGCACTCCGTGCAGCGATCACGCACCTCGCGGGCGAAAGCCGCATCCGGCTCTGTCTGGTCGTGGGCCGCATCGTGACGAAAAGGGCTGACCAGGATGCCCGCGAGATCATCGCCCGCCCGTCGGATCGCCGTATCGAGGCTTTCCGGGTCGCCGTAGCAGAACTCGATCTGGTGGGCGCGGGCTTCCTCGAGGGTTCCAGTGGGGAAGGGCGTGCACCACGGGGCGGCACCATGGTAGGCGCCTTCAGCGAGGAGAATCGTTCGGCGTCCCGTCGTGGCGCGTGCGATCGCGATGGCTCCGCTAGTCGCATCGGTTCCGTTCTTGGAAAAGACGGCCCAATCTGCATGTTCGATGCGTGCTACGAAGCGCTCTGCGAGATCGACCATGATCTCGGATGGGCCGGTCATCGTATCGCCAAGGCGGCCCTGTTCGGAAGCTGCGGCCTCGACCTTCGGATGCTGGTAGCCGAGCAGCATCGGGCCGTAGGCGCACATCATGTCGACGTACTCATTTCCATCGGCGTCCCACAATCTGCAGCCCTCGGCACGCGAGAAGAACTGGGGAAACCCGTCGGGCAGGCGGCGGACGGACTGATGGCCGTACATGCCGCCGGGGATCACCTGGCGGGCGCGAGTCTGCAGCTCCAGGTTTCGCTCGTTCGACCAGTTCATGGCGTAGAAGGTGGCACAGCCTGGGCCCTCGCACCGATCGGATCTGCACAGGCGCCCACGCCACGGCCCGTGAGGCCGCTACGGGCGAAGCGACCGAGGGTGAGATCGCCCAGCACTGCGAAGCTCGTTCCTTCGGCGCGGGGGCGGCGGAATCTCTTGACCTTTCCGATGCGCTTCCCCGCTGCATCGTAGCTGGCACGCACACCCCACATGCTTCGCGCCGCCGGTTGGCCGGGCATGCCGTAGCGGAGGTCCTCCATCTCGGCGATGGCCCCGCCCTCCGGAAGGGTCGTGGTATGGACGACCACTTCGTCCATTGCGAACCAGCGCATCATCTGGCCTTCCCACGTACTCTCGAGTTCGACAGATGCCCGCGTAGCGGTCGGCGGGATGAAGCTTTCCCCGAACGGACAACCAAGGGCCAGTGTCGTATGCCACCCGACCCAGACCCGACCGTCGTGGCGGGCGACCACCCGCCGCATGAAAGGCTGGAGCAGCGTCGGATAGACGCGAATCTCCGCCGGAGCCGCGTTCAGCGCTCGGGCTGTATCGAAGCGCGCAAGTTCGTTCAGCCCGACACCCCCCACCAGGTAGAGGCTGGAGAGCAAGAGCGCGAAGCCCACGCGCCGGGGTGCGGCTCTGGCGAGGCCCAGCCCGGCTGGTGCGAAGAGCCCGATCGCGAGTATTCCCGTGTAGAACGGGTCGATGATGCCGACTCCGTTCAGTGCAAACCGCATGCGGCTGAATGGCGCCAGAAGCTGCGTGCCGTAAGGCGTGAACCAATCAAGGAGCGGATGGGTGAAGAGCGCGAGTACGCAAACCATCACCCAACTACGCAGGGCGGTCTTCCGGCGCGGATCCCAGCAGCGCCAGGAGAGCCAGCCGAGCATGGGGCCGACGACCGGACCGAACCACAAGGAGTGGGTCGAACCGCGGTGATAGAGAAGTTCGCCGTAGCCCTCGCGGAGCGGTGCGGCCATGACGTCGAGATCCGGCGACATGCCGACGAGAGCTCCCCAGATGAGGGCGCGCCGGCCAAGCTCCGGTGCCGCCACGCGGGCTACCGAAGCGCCTAGCCTGAACTATGCACGAAAGTTGGCTGAGAAGCTGGCTTTCCAATGTTTCAGCGTGCCGCGCGGCGATTGACGCTGACGGATCTCGTTTTGGGTGGTCGATGCCCATTCCGTGGCGCGAATGCGGAGTGTGCTT